>NZ_JAAQWU010000032.1:0-55289 GCF_012985695.1 Pseudomonas sp. WS 5027
ATCAAACTCTTCAGTTCAAACATCTTTGGGTTTTTAAGAAACCCTAAACTTGGCTCAGCAATCGTTGGTTACATCTTTGATTTCTCGCGGAGTAACTTGTGATGCTGATAATCTTGTTGACTATCAGCCTGACTCCACAAGCACCCACACGAATTGCTTGATTCAGTTGTTAAAGAGCGGTTGGTTAAGATCTTTCGTCTCAACCGAGGCGCGCATTCTACAGCAGCCTCATTTGCTGTCAAGTGGTTATTTTCAGAAGCTTTCGAGGTTTTCCTCAACAACTTCAACCACTTGCGCTTTCGATCTCTCGTCAGCGGGAGGCGAATTCTACAGCGTTACACGCTGCTGTCAACACCTCTTTTTCAACTTCCTTTTGGCTTCGATGAACTGAAGCAACCTGCTGCCGAAAACTTCGTAACTCATTGTTTACCAAGGAGTTTTCCGTTTCGACTGCGCCGGAAGTGGGGCGAATTATAGACAGATATAATTCGCCGTCAACCGTTACTTTCACATTTCTGTCATATCAGTCAAAAAGCCCCAGAAACACAAAGGCCGGCCCCAAGGGGCCGGCCTTCTGCTCACCCGACCTTACAGGCTAGGAAAGGCGAACTGCGACGCTTCATGGCTTGCACGCTGCGGCCAGCGCTGGGTAATCGCCTTGCGACGGGTATAAAAACGCACCCCGTCCGGCCCATAGGCATGCAAGTCGCCAAACAGCGAACGCTTCCAGCCGCCAAAGCTGTGATAAGCCACCGGCACCGGCAATGGCACGTTAACCCCCACCATGCCCACTTCAATCTCATCGCAGAACAGGCGCGCCGCTTCACCGTCACGGGTGAAGATGCAGGTACCGTTGCCATATTCATGATCGTTGATCAGTTGCATCGCCGCTTCCAGGCTGTTCACCCGGACGACGCACAGCACTGGGCCAAAGATCTCTTCTTTATAGATACGCATCTGGGGCGTCACGCGATCAAACAGGCAGCCACCCAGGAAGAACCCGTCTTCATTCCCGGCAACGCTCAGGCCACGCCCATCGACCACCAGCTCAGCGCCCGAAGACACACCATCTTCTATATAGCCGCTGACCTTGTCCCGCGCCTGCGCAGAAACCAGCGGCCCCATGTCCAGGCCACAGGAAGTACCCGCACCAATCTTCAGCGCCTTGATCTGCGGCACCAGCTTGGCAATCAATGCATCCGCCACCTGATCACCCACACAGACCGCAACCGAGATCGCCATGCAACGCTCGCCGCAGGAACCATAGGCTGCGCCCATCAAGGCACTCACGGCGTTATCCAGGTCCGCATCCGGCATCAGCACCGCGTGGTTCTTCGCCCCGCCCAGCGCCTGTACACGCTTGCCGCGCTTGGTCGCTTCAGAATAGATGTACTCGGCAATAGGCGTAGAGCCGACAAAACTCAAGGCCTTGACCTCAGGCGCTTCGATCAGCGCATCCACCGCGCCCTTGTCACCGTGCACCACACTCAACACGCCCTTAGGCAGGCCGGCTTCCTGGAGCAACTGAGCAATCAGCAGCGTCGAGCTTGGATCGCGTTCCGATGGCTTGAGAATGAAGCAGTTGCCGCAGACGATGGCCAGCGGATACATCCACAGCGGCACCATGGCCGGGAAGTTAAACGGTGTAATCCCCGCCACCACGCCCAGCGGCTGGAAATCAGACCAGGCATCAATGTTCGGGCCGACGTTACGGCTGTACTCGCCCTTGAGAATCTCCGGCGCCGAGCACGCGTACTCGACGTTCTCGATCCCGCGCTTGAGCTCACCGGCAGCATCTTCCAGGGTCTTGCCATGTTCTTCGCTGATCAACTGCGAGATACGGGCTTCGTTCTGCTCCAGCAATTGCTTGAAACGAAACATCACCTGGGCACGCTTGGCCGGCGGCGTATTGCGCCAGGCCGGGAATGCGGCCTTGGCCGAGTCGATGGCCTGTTGAATGGTTTCACGGCTGGCCAATGGCACCTGGTGAATCACCTGGCCGGTAGACGGGTTGTAAACGTCGGCACTGCGACCGCTGTCGTTGACCAGTTCGCCGTTGATCAAATGCTGGATAAGGCTCATGCAAGGCTCCTGAAAAGTTGTCCACAGGCGCGACACGCGTCGCGCCAGGCTGTTGTTCTATATAGAAGGAGAAATCAGTCGATCTTGTTCAGTACTTCGCCGACCGCATCGAACAAGCGATCCAGGTCCTGCGGCTTGCTGTTGAAGGTTGGGCCGAACTGCAAGGTATCGCCGCCAAAGCGCACGTAGAACCCGGCCTTCCACAACGCCATGCCCGCTTCGAATGGGCGCACGATGGCATCCCCATCACGCGGGGCGATCTGGATCGCACCGGCCAGGCCGTAGTTACGGATGTCGATCACGTTCTTGCTGCCCTTGAGACCATGCAGCGCATTCTCAAAGTGCGGCGCGACTTCGGCCACGCTCTGCACCAGGTTTTCTTTCTGCAACAGATCCAAGGCCGCCAGCCCGGCCGCGCAGGCTACCGGGTGAGCCGAGTAGGTGTAGCCGTGTGGGAATTCCACCGCGTACTCAGGCGTCGCCTGGTTCATGAAGGTCTGATAGATCTCGCTGCTGGCAATCACTGCGCCCATCGGAATCGCACCGTTGGTGACCTGCTTGGCGATGCACATCAGGTCCGGCGTCACACCGAAGCTATCCGCACCGAACATCGAGCCGGTACGACCAAAGCCGGTAATCACTTCATCGAACACCAGCAGGATATTGTGCTGGTCACAAATCTCGCGCAGCCGCTTGAGGTAACCCTGCGGCGGTACGAGCACCCCGGCCGAGCCTGCCATCGGCTCAACGAACACCGCCGCGATGTTCGACGCATCATGCAACTCGATCAGCTTGAGCAACTCGTCAGCCAGGGCAATGCCACCCAGCTCCGGCATACCGCGGGAGAAGGCATTGCTCGCCAGCAGCGTGTGAGGCAGGTGATCGACATCCATCATCGCCTGGCCAAAAATCTTACGGTTGCCGTTGACGCCACCCAGGCTGGTACCGGCGATGTTCACCCCGTGATAACCCCGGGCACGCCCGATCATCTTGGTCTTGGTCGCCTGGCCCTTTAGGCGCCAGTACGCACGCACCATCTTCACCGCCGTATCGGCGCACTCGGAACCGGAGTCAGTGAAGAACACATGGTTCAGATTGCCGGGAGTCAGGTCGGTGATCTTTTCTGCCAACTGGAAGGACAGCGGATGGCCGTATTGGAAGCCCGGCGAGTAATCCAGGGTGCCAAGTTGTTTGGCGACGGCTTCCTGGATTTCCTTGCGCGTGTGCCCCGCGCCGCAGGTCCACAGGCCCGATAGCGAGTCATAGACTCGACGCCCCTTGTCATCGATCAACCAACTGCCTTCGGCCCCCACGATCAGGCGCGGGTCGCGCTGGAAGTTACGGTTGGCGGTGTAAGGCATCCAGTGGGCATCCAGCTTCAGCTGGCTGGCCAGGGTGGATGGGGCGTTTTCGGGCATGTTCATCAGCAAAACCTCGCAGGGCAAAAGGCAG
Source organism: Pseudomonas sp. WS 5027 (assembly GCF_012985695.1). Taxonomy (NCBI): domain Bacteria; kingdom Pseudomonadati; phylum Pseudomonadota; class Gammaproteobacteria; order Pseudomonadales; family Pseudomonadaceae; genus Pseudomonas; species Pseudomonas sp. WS 5027. The sequence goes on from NZ_JAAQWU010000032.1 coordinate 3,535, forward strand.
CGTCGGGATTGAAAAGCGTTGTTGCAGCTAAATTGCCACGGGGATAAAGTCTAGGAAATGCAACTTTTCTAACCTTCAGTCAGGCCTTTACTAAACTATGAGCAGCCGTCGACCCGACCCGCTGGCCCAAGTGAGCGACTTCGATATCCGCCTGTTGCGCATCTTCCGCAGCGTGGTGGAGTGCGGAGGCTTCTCGGCGGCGGAAACTGTGCTGGGCATTGGTCGTTCTGCCATCAGCCAGCAAATGAGCGATCTCGAACAGCGCCTGGGCCTGCGCCTGTGCCAACGCGGGCGCGCCGGTTTCTCCCTGACGGAAGAAGGCCGGGAGGTCTACCAATCGGCCCTGCAACTATTAAGTGCGCTGGAAAGTTTCCGCACAGAGGTCAACGGCCTGCACCAACACCTGCGCGGCGAACTGATCATCGGCCTGACCGATAACCTGGTGACCCTGCCCCATATGCGCATCACCCATGCATTGGCGCAGTTGAAAGAACGCGGCCCCGACGTGCAAATCCAGATCCGCATGATCGCCCCCAACGAAGTTGAGCAAGGCGTGCTCGACGGGCGCCTGCACGTTGGCGTGGTACCCCAGGCCAGCGCACTATCGGGCCTGGAATACCAACCCCTGTACAGCGAACGTTCGCTGCTCTACTGCGCGGTGGGCCATCCGCTGTTTTACGCCGACGACAAGCAGCTGAACGACCAACGCATCAATAGCCAAGACGCCATCGCGCCAACCTTCCGCCTGCCCGCCGATATCCAGGCCCATTATCAGGCGCTCAACTGCACCGCCAGCGCGTCCGACCGCGAAGGCATGGCCTTCCTGATCCTTACCGGGCGCTATATCGGCTACCTGCCCGATCACTACGCCAGTCTGTGGGTACAACAAGGCCGACTGCGCGCGCTGAAACCGCCTACACGCTTTTACGATTTAAGCCTGGCTTCGGTCACGCGCAAAGGCCGCCGCCCTCATTTGGTGCTGGAAAGCTTCCTCGAAAGCCTGGCCGCGACCCGCTGATACGGGCCCCACACAAAACCTGAGCAAGTGGACAGCTTTTTGCAAGGCACAGGGACCATGAACCGTCAGCCCTGAGTCCACATGCCATGCCACCAGAATCCTCCAGCGCCAGCGACCTGATCTACGGTCTCAACGACCGCCCCAAACCACTGCCCGCCTTGCTCGCGGCGCTGCAACATGTGCTTGCCAGCTTCGTCGGCATTATCACCCCGCCCTTAATCATCGGTTCGACCCTGGGCCTGGCCGCACACCTGCCTTACCTGATCAGCATGGCGTTGATGGTCTCCGGCGTCGGCACCTTCATCCAGGCGCGCAGGCCGTTTGGAATTGGCGCGGGGATGATCTGCCTGCAAGGCACCAGCTTTGCCTTTCTCGGCGCAGTCTTGTCCGCGGGTTTCCTGGTCAAGCAGCGCGGCGGCAGCCCGGAAGACATCCTGGCGATGATTTTCGGCGTGTGCTTTTTCGGCGCGCTGGTGCAGATTGTGCTGAGCCGTTTTATCGGCCAGTTGCGCCGGGTCATCACGCCGCTGGTGACCGGCATTGTGATTACCCTGATTGGCATCAGCCTGATCAAAGTGGGCATCACCGACCTGGGCGGCGGCTTCAATGCCCCGGACTTTGGCGCGCCGACCAACCTGGCCCTGGGCCTGTTCGTGGTGCTGACGATTATCCTGCTCAACCGTTCGGATACGCCCTGGGTACGCCTTAGCGCGATCATCATCGGCCTGCTGCTGGGCAGCCTCGCTGCATGGTTCAGCGGCAAACTGGTACCCCAGCCCCTGCCCGACCTGCCCTTGATCAGCCTGCCGACGCCGTTCCGTTTTGGTTTCAACTTCGACTGGAGCGCCTTCCTGCCGGTCGCGCTGATTTATCTGATCAGTAGCATCGAAACCGTCGGCGACCTCACCGCCAACTGCATGATCGCCCGCCAGCCCATCAGCGGCCCCTCCTATATAAGCCGGCTCAAGGGCGGCGTGCTCGGGGATGGCGTCAGCTGCATGATCGCCGCCACCTTCAGCGCCTTTCCCAACACCACCTTCGCCCAGAACAACGGGGTGATTCAGTTGACCGGCGTCGCCAGCCGCTATGTGGGGCTGTACATCGGCGTGGTACTGTTTTGTCTCGGGCTGTTTCCGCTGATTGGCGCGGTACTGCAGCAAATCCCCAAGCCGGTGCTCGGCGGCGCGACCCTGGTGATGTTCGGCAGTGTGGCCGCCGCCGGCGTGCGCATCCTGGCCCAGGCCCCGCTGGACCGACGCAGCATGCTGATCATCGCCACCTCGTTTGGGGTCGGCCTGGGCATCGCCGCGCAACCGAATTTGTTGCACCTGATGCCAACCCTGGTGCAAAACCTGTTCGACTCGGCCATCACCAGCGGCGGGCTGACCGCAATCGTGCTGTGCCTGATCCTGCCGGAATCCAAGGCCGAAACGCGCGCCGTAAATCCACTCGTGGAAAACGACACACTGGAACCGCTTTGACGCTTTTATCGTATCGGGACTTGTCTGAGGCTTGAGGGTGGGTTATCTGTGCAGCAATCGCATTCATCGATCTGCACGGAAACCTCCATGAGCCTCGAAGTTCCTGCCCACAACAGCCACGCCGGAAAACCCGCCAGCCGCATTCGACAAAAGAACGAACAAGCGATCATCCAGGCCGCCGAAGACGAATTCGCCCGGCACGGCTACAAAGGCACCAGCATGAACACCATCGCTGCGAGTGCCGGGCTGCCGAAGGCCAACCTGCATTATTACTTCACCAATAAGCTGGGGCTGTACATCGCGGTACTGAGCAACATCCTCGAATTGTGGGACAGCACCTTCAACACCCTGACCGCCGAGGATGATCCCGCCGAGGCGCTGACCCGCTATATCCGCACCAAGATGGAGTACTCGCGACGCCAACCACAGGCCTCGCGGATCTTTGCCATGGAGATCATTAGCGGCGGCGAATGCCTTACCGAATATTTCAGCCAGGACTACCGCACCTGGTTCAGCGGCCGGGCCGCGGTATTCCAGGCCTGGATCGATGCCGGCAAGATGGACCCCGTGGATCCGGTACACTTGATCTTCCTGCTGTGGGGCAGCACCCAGCATTACGCCGACTTTGCCACCCAGATCTGCCGTGTGACCGGTCGCACCAAGCTGACCAAACAGGACATGGACGACGCCGGCAGCAACCTTATCCACATTATTCTCAAGGGCTGTGGCATCAAGCCAGCCCTCTGAACGAAGCGATCCAATGCCTTTCACCCTTACGGGCTTTTGCGAATTTCGCGAAGAAATCCGCAAAAGCCGCTTCATCACCTACGCCGCGCCAATTACCAGCCCGCAAGACGCCCAGGCGTTTATCGAGCAGCACAGCGATCTCAACGCCACGCACAATTGCTGGGCCTGGAAACTGGGCGCCCAATACCGCAGCAACGACGACGGCGAACCCGGCGGCACTGCCGGGCGGCCGATCCTGGCCGCCATCGAGGCCCAGGGTTTTGACCAGGTCGTGGTGCTGGTGGTGCGCTGGTATGGCGGCATCCAACTGGGCACCGGTGGCCTGGCCCGCGCGTATGGCGGCGGCGCGAACAAATGCCTGCAAAACGCCGAGCGGGTCGAACTGATCAGCCGCGTGGCCTTGAGCTGTGCCTGTGGTTTCGCTGAGTTGCCGCTGGTAAAGCTGCGTGTCGCCGAATTGGACGGCCTGGTACTGGAAGAAACCTTCACCGCCAACGGCGTGGAACTGCAACTGGCACTCGGCGAAGCCCATATCGACACCCTGCAATCGCAGTTGGCCGACCTGAGCCGTGGGCGAATCCTGCTGCAACGTTGAACCTGATAATGTTGCTCACTGAACCTCGACGCCAAAGGAAGCCTTCATGTCTACGCCAAAAACCGCATTGATCATCGGCGCCTCGCGCGGGCTGGGCCTTGGCCTGGTCAAGCAATTGCTCCTGGACGGCTGGGATGTGACCGCCACCGTGCGCGATCCGAGCAAGGCCGATGCCCTGAAAGCCGTGGGCCCGGTCCAGATCGAGAAACTCGACATGGACGACCAGCAGGCCGTGATCACTCTGAGCCAACGCCTCAAGGACCGCACCTTCGACCTGCTGTTCGTCAACGCCGGCGTCAAGGGCCCGGCCATCCAGACCCCAGGCCACGCGACCCAGGCCGAAGTCGGCCAACTGTTTTTCACCAACGCCGTGGCGCCCATCAACCTGGCCCAACGCTTTGCCCCGCAGATTCGCCAGGGCAGCGGCGTACTGGCATTCATGAGTTCGGTACTGGGCAGCGTAACCATGCCCGATGCGCCAGACCTTGCGCTGTACAAGGCCAGCAAGGCCGCACTGAACTCCATGACCAACAGCTTCGTGACGCAACTGGGCGAGCAGAAACTGACGGTGTTGTCGCTGCACCCGGGCTGGGTCAAGACCGATATGGGCGGCGAAGGCGCCGACCTGGACGTGGAGACCAGCGTGCGCGGCCTGATTGCCCAAGTGAACGCCTACACCGGCAAGGGCGGCCATCACTTCGTCAACTACAAGGGCCAGACCATTCCCTGGTAAGACTGTATCGATGTTGTGGCGAGCGGGCTTGCCCCGCGCTGGGCTGCGTAGCAGCCCTGAAACCTGGCGCCGAGGTGTGTCTGAAAAAATACGGTGAGCTTATTGGGGCTGCTGCGCAGCCCAGCGCGGGCGATGCGGCGTTCCGACAAGCCCGCTCGCCACGACAAACTCCCTCGCCACAGCCACCACCACCGATGAGCGGTGGATAGACCCCACCGCTCACTCCACGTAGACTTCCCACCTCGCCCTTACCGGCGACCCTGGATCAGCAGACAGGGCAACACTGAGCTGGCAAACCTGAACCCATCATTCAGAGGAGCCGGCCAATGCCTGCGACCCGTATCTGGTTAAAAAACCCTCTCGCGATCTTCACCGCCAATGCCCTCGATGCCCGTGGCGGCCTGGTGCTGCAAGACGGTGTGATCGTCGAAGTGCTCGCCCTTGGCCAACAACCGAGCATGGCCTGCGAACAAACCTTCGACGCCCGCGAGCATGTGATCCTTCCCGGCCTGATCAACACCCACCATCACTTCTACCAAACCCTGACCCGCGCCTGGGGGCCGGTGGTCAACCAACCGTTGTTCCCCTGGCTGAAAACCCTGTACCCGGTGTGGGCGCGCCTGACCCCGGAAAAACTCGCGCTGGCCAGCAAGGTCGCCCTGGCAGAATTACTGCTCTCGGGCTGCACCACCGCCGCCGACCATCACTACCTGTTCCCCGACGGCCTGGAAAATGCGATCGACGTGCAAGTCGATAGCGTGCGCGAACTGGGCATGCGCGCCATGCTCACGCGCGGTTCCATGAGCCTGGGCGAAGCCGACGGCGGGCTGCCGCCGCAGCAGACCGTGCAGCAGGGTGAAGTGATCCTCGAAGACAGCCAGCGCCTGATCAAGCGCTACCACGAGCGCGGCGACGGCGCGCAAATCCAGATCGCCCTGGCGCCCTGCTCACCGTTCTCGGTCACCCCCGAAATCATGAGCGCCAGCGCCGAACTGGCCAACCAGCTCGACGTGCGCCTGCACACCCACCTGGCCGAAACCCTCGACGAAGAAGACTTCTGCCTGCAACGTTTCGGGCTGCGCACCGTGGACTACCTCGACAGCGTCGGCTGGCTCGGCCCACGTACCTGGCTGGCCCATGGCATTCACTTCAACCCCGATGAAATTGCGCGCCTGGGCGCGGCCGGCACCGGGATTTGCCACTGCCCAAGCTCCAACATGCGCCTGGCCTCCGGCATCTGCCCGACCCTGGACCTGATCGCCGCCGGCGCGCCGATTGGCCTGGGCGTGGACGGTTCGGCCTCCAACGATGCGTCCAATATGATTCTCGAAGCCCGCCAGGCCCTGTATATCCAGCGCCTGCGCTACGGTGCAGAAAAAATCACCCCTGAAGGCGTGCTGGGCTGGGCCACCAAAGGCTCTGCGCAACTGCTCGGCCGTAGCGATATCGGCGAGTTGGCCGTAGGTAAACAGGCCGACCTGGCGCTGTTCAAGCTCGATGAGCTGCGCTTCTCCGGCAGCCACGACCCGATTTCGGCGCTGCTGTTGTGCGGCGCCGACCGCGCGGATCGAGTGATGGTGGGCGGCAAGTGGCGGGTGATCGACGGGCAAATCGAGGGCATGGACCTCAAGGGCCTGATCGCCGATCACAGCCAGGCGGCGCGGCAGTTGATCGCCGGCTAACTACACACCCAGCAGCGACAACATGATAAACGTCGCAAACAGCACAAAATGGGTCATCCCTTCGATGGCGTTGGTTTCGCCATCGTTGAGGTTGATCGCGCTGACAATCAGCGTGATAAACACCATCACTGTTTGTACCGGCGTCATCGCCATCTGAAACGGCTGGCCGGTGTACAACGCCATGGCTTCCATCACCGGCACAGTCAGAATCACCGTCGACAACGAAGCCCCCAGCGCGATGTTGACCACCGACTGCATGCGGTTGGCCAACGCTGCGCGCAAGGCGGTCAGAATTTCCGGCGCAGCAGAAATCGCCGCCACCAGGATCGCCGTGATCACCGGCGGCGCACCCGTGCCCTCCAGGCCGAGGTCCAGGGTCTTGGACATCACCTCGGCCAATGCGCCAATCACCACCACGCCAAACACCAGGGTTGCGATGGAAAATGTCAGGTTGACCGGCGAAGCCTGTTCTTGCGGCAGCGTCTTGCGACGTTTTTCCGGATAGCTGTAGCTGAAGAAGTAACTGTGCGGCCCGACCTGCATACGCAGGAACAGGGCATACAGCACCACCATCGCGCCGATGGTGAAGGCCGAGTAGATTTTCCAGTCAGCCTCGGGGATAAATTCCGGTACCACCATGGAAACGCCCATGGCCGTGAGGATCATCACGCTGTAGGTCCGAGCCGAATCATCGTTGTAGGACTGCTCGCCATGCTTGATGCCGCCCATCAGCGCGGCCAGGCCGAGGATGCCGTTGATATCCAGCATCACCGCTGAGTAAATCGTGTCGCGCACCAGGGTCGGCGATGCCTCGTTGCTCATCATGATCGCCAGGATCACCACTTCCACTAGCACCGCCGCGAGGGTCAGGATCATGGTGCCGTAGGGGTCGCCAACTTTTTCGGCGAGCAGTTCGGCGTGATGGGCCACGCGCATCGAAGCCATGACAATAAAGCCGATCAGCACCAGGCCACCGAGCAGCGCCATGGCCTGCCCACTGTGCAGCAGCCAGTGTTCCAGCGGGTAGGCCGCGATGGCGGCGATCAGCGCCAGCCACATGAATTTTTCTTGCTTGAGGGATGTGAGCATTGCAGGCCTTTTCGAGCGGCGATTCAGTCGTTGATGGGGTACAGACTGCAGCGAATCGCTAACGTTTCGTTACACCTTAGTTCATTCACCCATTGCCGCAGGCACGAAGAATGCTTACCGCTCAGTCAGGTTTTACCGATTATTTGCGCCCTGGCCTGTAGAATGCCGCCATTGCACCTGATGAGAACGCACACATGTACGACTGGCTCAATGCCCTGCCCAAGGCCGAACTGCACCTGCACCTGGAGGGTTCGCTAGAGCCCGAGCTGCTGTTCAGCCTGGCCGAACGCAACAAGATCGCGCTGCCGTGGAACGACGTCGAGGCCCTGCGCAAGGCCTACGCCTTCAACAACCTGCAGGAGTTTCTCGACCTTTATTACAAGGGTGCCGATGTATTGCGCACGTCCCAGGACTTCTACGACCTGACCTGGGCCTACCTGCTGCGTTGCAAGGCGCAGAACGTGATTCATACCGAGCCGTTCTTCGACCCGCAGACCCACACCGACCGTGGTATTCCTTTTGAAGTGGTACTCAACGGCATCGCCAGCGCGCTCAAAGATGGCGAGCAGCAACTGGGTATCACCAGCGGCCTGATCCTCAGCTTCCTGCGTCACCTGAGCGAAGAACAAGCGCAAAAAACCCTCGACCAGGCGCTGCCGTTCCGTGATGCGTTTGTCGCCGTTGGCCTGGACAGCTCGGAAATGGGCCACCCACCGAGCAAGTTCCAGCGCGTGTTCGATCGCGCCCGTGACGAAGGTTTCCTGACCGTCGCCCATGCTGGCGAAGAAGGCCCACCGGAATACATCTGGGAAGCCCTCGACCTGCTGAAAATCCAGCGTATCGACCATGGCGTGCGCGCCATCGAAGACGAGCGCCTGATGCAGCGGATCATCGACGAGCAAATCCCCCTGACCGTGTGCCCGCTGTCCAATACCAAGCTGTGTGTGTTCGACGACATGGCCCAGCACAACATCCTCGAGATGCTGGAGCGTGGAGTGAAGGTCACAGTGAACTCGGATGACCCGGCTTACTTTGGCGGTTATGTCACCGAAAACTTCCACGCGCTGCACACCTCCCTGGGCATGACCCAGGACCAGGCTCGCCGCCTGGCGCAAAACAGTCTGGATGCACGCCTGGTCAAGCCCTGACCACTCCCTGTAGGAGCGAGCTTGCTCGCGAAGGACGCCAACGATAAAGCGTGCATCCTGGATGAACGCGGCGCCTTTGTGTTGTTCGTGGGCAAGCCGGCGCCTACACAGCCGCCATCCGGGCAATTTCCAGGCGCCCGGTCTCGGTGACCTGCAGTGCGCTCGACTCATGGTTGGTCTTCAACCAGCGCGACTGCATGAACAACTGCAACAAGCCCGCCCCCAACGCTCCACCCAGGTGCGGCTGCTGCTCGCTCCAGTCATGACAATCGCAAGCCATCGTCGAGTAACCCTGATGGGCCAGGGCTTGGGTAAAGATGCCATGCTCGGCCAAATGGCGTGCGCCCAAGGGTGTCACGTGGATCCGCTGTTCGACGCGTTCAATCCACTTCGCCAACACCATGCGTTGATAGAGTGCCGCCGCCATTTGCCCGCCCAGATGGTCATGGCAGAGCCGTGCCTGACGCAACAACGCCGGCGCCAGCAATGCCGCGGGCCGGCTGGGTGCACTGCGCGCCATACTGGCCATTGTGGTACTGGCCAACGCATCGACTGCCGCGCCCACATCCGCCGCTGCCATACGGAAGAAGCGCTTGCGCCCACGGGCTTCAATGCGCAGCAATCCACCCGCCGCCAACCGCGCCAAATGCGCATTGGCCGATGACGCTGACAACCCGGCCAGCATCGCCAGTTCCTCGGACGGCTTGGCCGAACCGTCCATCAACGCCCAGATCATTGCCGTGCGTTTGGGGTCTGCCAGCAAGGTGGCGATCTGGCTAATGCAAGGTGCCTGTTCCATGTACTCACTCCCTGTTGAATCGTTGGTTTGCTCCATTTCGCGCAAAAGTATAAGTGTGTGGGCAGCAGATTCCGTGGCGCCTTACCGTCAAATCAGCGACAGCAACTGCCTGAAATTTCCTGAAATCCCTGAGGTTATTGTGTAGTCCCCATGCGTTCGGGCAGTTGCGCGCTCAACTTCCCACAACGTGCCACGAGCATTTCACGCAAGAGGTTGACCGGTTTGCTCAATTGCGCGCGATGGGCGCACAGCAGATTGAGCGGTGTGCGTTCACCCTGCAGCTCGGGCAAGAGCAACTGCAGGCGGCCAGCCAGCACATCGGCGCTGACATCCAGCCAGGATTTGTAGGCAATGCCCACCCCGGCCACGGCCCAGCGCCGCACCACATCGGCATCGTCACTGAAACGGTCACCGCTGACGGTCAGGCTGATTTCCCGTTTGGCATCCTGAAAGCGCCAATGGTCGTGCACCCGGCTGCCGAGCATATACAGCAGGCAATTGTGCTGGGCCAACTCCTCCAGATGGCGCGGCTCGCCATGCCGGGCCAGGTAGCTGGGAGCTGCGCACAACACCCGGCGATTGTCCGGCGCCACCGGCAAGGCCACCAGGCTCGAATCCTCGGGTTCACCGTAGCGCAGGGCTATGTCCACCGGTTGGCGGAACAGATCGGCGATCCGGTCGCCCAGCAGCAGGCGCACGCTCAATTGCGGGTGCTCGCGCTGAAACTCGTCCAGCCACGGCAGCAACAGGTTACGTCCGAAGTCCGAAGGCGCCGACAGCTGCAGGACGCCGCTGACATGATCCTGGCCGCTAGCCAGCAGGCGCCGGCCTTCATCCAGTTGGCTCAAGGCACCCCGGGCGTACTGCAAAAAGCCTTCGCCCTCGGCGGTCAGGCGCAGGCTGCGAGTGGAACGAGCCAGCAAGCGTGCTCCCAACTGTTGCTCAATGCGTTTCAACGCAGCACTGGCCACCGCCGCCGACATATCCATGACCCGTGCGGCAGCCGACAAGCTCCCCAAATCCGCCGCACGCACGAACAACTGCAAATCATCAAAACGCAGCATGAGCACCGCCCCGCGCAATTATCAAAAATATATTGAAAGAGACTGCTCTTTTAGCGGGTTTTATCTGCAAGAGAAATAGCCAATGATCTGCCTATCTCATTCCGTACCCTCTGGAACTCGCCATGAAAGCCATCGCCTACTACGCCGCATTGCCGATCAACGACCCCAAGTCCCTGCAAGATGTGCAACTGCCTGAGCCGGTGGCCGGCCCGCGCGACCTCCTGGTGGAGGTCAAAGCTATCTCGGTCAACCCGGTCGATACCAAGATTCGCCAGAACGTCGCTCCGGAAAACGGCGCGGCCAAGGTGTTGGGCTGGGACGTGGCTGGCGTGGTCAAGGCCGTGGGCAGTGACGTCACCTTATTCAAGGCTGGCGACAAGGTGTTTTACGCAGGTTCCCTGACACGCCCGGGCGGCAACAGCGAGCTGCACACCGTGGATGAGCGCATCGTCGGCCATATGCCCAAGAGCCTGGGTTTTGCCGAAGCGGCCGCCCTGCCGTTGACCGCCATTACCGCCTGGGAGCTGCTGTTCGAGCGCCTGCAAATAGCTGAAGGCCAGACCGATCAAGGCCAGAGCCTGTTGATCGTCGGCGCGGCCGGTGGCGTAGGGTCGATCCTTACCCAACTGGCTGCGCAACTCACCGCGCTCAAGGTGATCGGCAGCGCCTCGCGCCCGCAAACCCAGGCCTGGGCCAAAGACCTGGGGGCTGATCTGGTGGTCGACCACAGCCAGCCACTGAGCGAAGAGCTCAAGCGCGTGGGCCACCCACAGGTGACCCATGTCGCCAGCCTGACCCAGACCGACCAGCATCTGGACCAGTTGGTCGAAGCCCTCGTGCCCCAAGGCAAACTGGCCTTGATCGATGATCCCAAGTCGCTGGACGTGCTCAAGCTCAAGCGCAAGAGCCTGTCGCTGCACTGGGAGTTCATGTACACCCGCTCGATGTTCGAGACCGCCGACATGATCGAGCAGCACAACCTGCTCAATCGTGTGGCCGAGCTGATCGACGCCGGCACTCTGAAAACCACGGTGGGCGAACACTTCGGCGTGATCAACGCAGAGAACCTGCGCCGGGCCCATGCCTTGCTGGAAAGCGGCAAGGCCAAGGGCAAGATCGTGCTGGAAGGCTTCTAAGCCCAAGGCTCTGTCAGTGTCGTCTGTTATCACTGTAGGTAACAGACGGCACCGCTAGTCAGAGACTTGATCCTTGTCATATTTGTGAGCGTATTCGGGTTTATATTGGCCGCCTTTGCCACGCAATCTTTTACGTGAGGAAGTCAGCAATGAAGATCCTGATAAAAGCGTTAGCAAAATCCCAAGGCAACAAATGGCAGGTCCGCCTGGACCACGACGCCTTTACCTTCCGCACTGAAGCCGAGGCCCGCGCCTTCGCCAACACTCTGCAAAACCGCATCCAGGCGCCCCACCGCTTTCCCGAAAGCCAGCAGCGCGCTACTGGCTGAAACGCCGTCAGACCTGCGCTTGCAAGGCTCGCTGTCGTTGCAGGCGCTGGGTCAACATGGCCACCACTACCGCCAACACCCCGCACAAGCTGATGACGATCGACATCGGCATGGCCGTGCCGTCATGCAATGCACCAACCAACGATGCCGCACCCGCGGCCACACCAAACTGGATGCAGCCCAGCAGTGCCGACGCGCTACCGGCCCGTGCGCCCTGGCCGTTCATGGCGCAAGCCGAGGTATTGGGCATGATGCAGCCCAGGCTGGCGATACACAGGAACAGCGGCACCAGCAGCGGCCACAACGCTTCGGTATGCAAGGCACTGACCGCCAGCAACGCCAGCGCCGCCGCGAGGTAGACCCATACCGTGCGGGTCAGCAGAAACGCCGGGCCGCGCTTGGACAGCAGCCGCGCGTTGACCTGAGCCACAAGGATAAAGCCCGCGGCATTGGTGCCGAACAGCCAACCATAGTGCTCGGCCGGCACGCCGTAGAGCTTGATAAACACGAAAGGTGAACCGGCGATGTAGGCAAACATCCCGCCAATCGCGATGCCGCCGGTCACGGCATACCCCAGGTATACCCGGTCAGCCAGCAGACGCCCGTATTGGCGCAACGCCCCGGACAATGGCTGCCGAGGCTGATGGGCCGGGAAACTCTCCGGCAACCCGACCGCCACCGCCACTGCGGCGCCGACGCTGAATACGGTCAACGCGAGGAAAATCGACTGCCAGCCCCACAGGCTGACCATCACCCCACCGAGCATCGGCGCCAGGATCGGTGCCAGCCCGACCACCAGCATCAATTGCGAAAAGACCTTGGCCGAGCCCACCGCATCGCATTTGTCGCTGACCACCGCCCGGGAAATCACCATGCCCGCACACCCGCCCAGGGCCTGGACGAAACGCGCACCGATCAGCCATTCCAGGGACGGCGCATAGGCGCACGCCAGGGAAGCCACGGTGAACAGGGTGACACCGCTCAACAGCGGGATGCGCCGGCCAAAACGATCCGCCAGCGGCCCATAGATCAACTGGCCGATCGCAAGGCCGGTGAAGTACACCGCCAGGGTCAGTTGGATATGTTTTTCGTCAGTGCCGAATGCTACGGCCATGGCCGGGAAGCCCGGCAGGTAAAAGTCGATGGCCAGCGGCGCAAATGCGCTCAAGGCCCCCAGAATAAGGATTATGCGAAGGTTCATCAGGCACCCGGAAGAGTCGGCAGCCCGACAGTCTAGCCGCGCTTGGGTGCCTTGAACATTACGTTAGCTCGCTACCTATTAAATAATCAGGCGAGCTTGGCGCTGTAGCCTTCTTCGCTGATCAGGCTGATCACTTCGTCCGGCGATAAACGACTTTCAACGCCGACTTCCTTGGCGGCCAGATTCACATTCACACTGGCCGCCGGGTCCTTGGCTTGTACCGCTTGGGTCACGGCCCGAACACAGTGGCCGCAGGTCATTCCTTCAACGCTGAATACTTGCATGACATGACTCCTTGAGTGAGGTTGTGCTCAGTCTCATCCTTGCCACGATGGCAAGGTCAAGCGCTGAAAACAAGCGCCGGGCTGGTATTCCCTGGCGACGTCCGCCAAGCTGCAAGCATTCACGATTTGAAACCGGAGACTTCACCATGCGCTGGTCGTTTTTTGGCCTTGTCAGCCTGCTGAGCCTATTCGCCGCCGTCCCCCAGGCCAGCGCCGCCGAGGACTATGCGGTGCTGATCATTTCCAGGGAGCGCCTGGAAGTACCTACCAATTGCGAGATTGGCCTGTACATCAATGACCAGTTGGCCGGGCGGCTGTTCCAGGAGCAGTCCACCTCGTTCAACTTCCCCGAAGGCCGGGTCTCGCTGCGTCTCAAGCTGCTGCCGGGCCAGGCTGCAGGCTGCCTGCCGGGGCTGCTGGCGCCCAAGGCCCAAGAGATCACGCTGAAAAACGGCGACGTGCGCAAGTTGCGCATTGCCCAGGGCGCGGACGGCATGTACCTCAAGGCCGCCAAGCTCGGCTACTGACCGTTTTTGTAGGAGCGAGCTTGCTCGCGAAGAACGTCAACGATAATGCGTGCTTCCTGGATGAACGCGGCGCTCTCCAGTTCTTCGCGAGCAAGCTCGCTCCTACAGGAAGACGGCATCAGGGCTTGCCGTGAATTAAGGGCTTGACCTTCCCATCAGGTCAAGCTTGATCCTACAGGCAACTTTTCCTGGAGGAACGCCCCATGAATGGATCTACCACCTTCGACCTGCCGATCAGCGGCATGACCTGCGCCAGTTGCGTCGGGCGGGTCGAGCGCGCCCTGAACAAGGTGCCCGGCGTACAAAGCGTCAGCGTCAACCTGGCCAATGAACGGGCCCATGTCGAGGTGGCGGGCCAGATGGACCCTGCCGTGCTGATCGCCGCTGTGGAAAAAGCCGGCTACACCGCCACCCTGCCGCAAAGCGAAACCGCCACCCAAGCCAGCCAGGAACAGCGTCTGAAAGGCGAACGCTGGTCGCTGGTGATGGCCATTGCGTTGGCGTTGCCGCTGGTCTTGCCAATGCTGGTGCAGCCCTTCGGCCTGCACTGGATGCTGCCGGCCTGGGTGCAGTTCCTCCTCGCCACACCGGTGCAGTTCATCTTCGGTGCGCGCTTCTATGTCGCCGCCTGGAAAGCCGTGCGCGCCGGCGCGGGCAATATGGACCTGCTGGTGGCCATCGGCACCAGCGCAGGCTATGGCTTGAGTCTCTACCAGTGGTTTATCGCCCCGGCCGGGGTTGAACCCCACCTGTACTTCGAAGCTTCGGCGGTGGTGATTGCCCTGGTGCTGCTCGGCAAATACCTGGAAAGCCGCGCCAAACGCCAGACCGCCAGCGCCATCCGTGCCCTGGAGGCCTTACGGCCGGAGCGGGCGATTCAGGTGATCGATGGCCGTGAGCAAGAGGTTGCCATCAGCGCCCTGCGCCTCAACGACCTGGTACTGGTCAAGCCCGGCGAGCGCTTTCCGGTGGACGGCGAAGTGGTCGAAGGCCAAAGCCACGCCGATGAAGCCTTGATCACCGGTGAAAGCCTTCCGGTGCCGAAACAGCCTGGGGATAAAGTCACTGGCGGCGCGATCAACGGTGAAGGCCGTTTGCTGGTACGCACCCTGGCCCTCGGTGCCGAAAGCGTTCTGGCGCGGATCATTCGCCTGGTCGAAGACGCCCAGGCGGCCAAGGCGCCGATCCAGAAACTGGTGGATAAAGTCAGCCAAGTGTTTGTGCCAACCGTGTTGGTGATCGCCCTCGCCACCCTGATTGGCTGGTGGTTGTACGGTGCACCGCTGGAAACGGCATTGATCAACGCGGTGGCAGTGCTGGTCATTGCCTGCCCTTGCGCATTGGGGCTCGCCACGCCGACGGCGATTATGGCCGGCACTGGCGTCGCGGCCCGCCACGGGATTCTGATCAAGGACGCCGAAGCCCTGGAACGCGCCCACGAAGTCAGCGCGGTGGTGTTCGACAAGACCGGCACCCTCACCTCCGGCGCACCGAAAATCGCCCATCTGAGCGCCGTGGATGGCAACGAAGCTTTGTTGCTGCAACAGGCCGGTGCCCTGCAACGCGGTAGCGAACACCCCTTGGCCAAGGCGGTGCTGGACGCCTGTCATGATCAAGGTCTGCCAGTTGCCGATGTCAGCGCCAGCCAATCCCTGACCGGGCGCGGCATTGCCGGCACCCTGGACGGTCGGCAACTGGCCCTGGGCAATCGGCGCATGCTCGATGAAACAGGCTTGAAGCCGGGTGACCTGGCCGCCAACGCCAGCGCCTGGGAAGCCGAAGGCCGTACCTTGTCCTGGCTGATCGAACAAAGCCCACAGCCTCGGGTGCTGGGCTTGTTCGCCTTTGGCGACACCCTCAAGGACGGTGCCCTGCAAGCCGTGCAACAGCTCAAGGCGCGGCATATCAGCAGCCACTTGCTGACCGGCGACAACCGCGGCAGTGCCCGCGTAGTGGCACAAGCGCTGGGCATCGACGATGTGCACGCCGAAGTGTTGCCAGCCGATAAAGCCGCGACCGTCGCCGAGCTGAAAAAGACCGGCGTGGTGGCCATGGTCGGCGACGGCATCAACGATGCTCCGGCCCTGGCCGCTGCGGATATCGGCATTGCCATGGGCGGCGGCACCGACGTCGCCATGCACGCGGCCGGCATCACCTTGATGCGCGGCGATCCACGCCTGGTACCCGCAGCCCTGGAAATCAGCCGCAAGACCTACGCGAAAATTCGACAGAATCTGTTCTGGGCCTTTGTGTATAACTTGATCGGCATTCCGCTGGCCGTGTTCGGCCTGCTCAACCCGGTATTGGCCGGCGCCGCCATGGCCCTGTCCAGCGTGAGCGTGGTCAGCAATGCGCTACTGTTGAAAACCTGGAAACCCAAGGATCTGGAGGATCACCGCCAATGAACATCGGCCAGGCAGCCCGGCAAAGCGGCTTGAGCGCCAAGATGATTCGCTATTACGAGTCCATCAACCTGCTCAAGCCGGCCCATCGCAGCGACAGCGGCTATCGCCTGTATAACGACGACGACCTGCACACCCTGGGGTTTATCAAGCGCTCGCGAGACCTGGGGTTTTCCCTGGAAGAAGTCGGCAAGTTGCTGGAGCTGTGGCAGGACCGGCAACGGGCCAGTGCCGACGTGAAAGCCTTGGCTCGCCAGCATATCGAGGAGCTGGATCACAAGATCCGCGAGTTGGGGCAGTTGCGCGACACCTTGCAGGACCTGGTGGAGCACTGCCAGGGCGATCACCGGCCCGATTGTCCGATTCTCAAGGAGTTGGCGTCGGGCAGCTGTTGCGGATCTAACTGACCGAACGCAAAACCTAATGTGGGAGCAGGGCTTGTGTAGGAGCTGGGCTTGCCCGCGATGCAAGCACCTCGGTACATCAGTTGCACCGAGGTGATGCTATCGCAGGCAAGCCAGCTCCCACACAAGCCCGCTCCCACATTTTTAACCCCCAGTATGCCGGGCGATCACTGCATCCAAGGCGGCGGCGGTTCTTCTGCCGGTTTGCCCGGTGGCGCATCGTCCGCTGCCCGGATCGCCTGGCGCCGCTCTTCGTCGAGCCGCGCCGCTTCGATCTCACGCATCACGCCGCCCACATCCGCCAGCTCTTCCGGCTCGTCGAACTCGCCGGTCAGCACGCTGGCCGGGTGCAAGGTGCCGGCTTCGTACAGCGCCCACATTTCCTTGGCGTACTTGGTGGTCTTCAATTCCGGGGCAAATCGCCCGAAATACGAAGCCATGTTGCCCACGTCCCGCTCCAGCATGGTGAATGCATGGTTGTTACCCGCCGCGTCCACCGCTTGCGGCAAGTCGATGATCACCGGCCCCGTCGGCGTCAACAGTACGTTGAACTCCGACAGGTCACCGTGCACCAGGCCGGTACACAGCATCAGCACGATCTGCGAGATCAGGAACGCGTGATACTCGCGGGCCTGATCCGGTTCCAGCACCACATCATTGAGCCTTGGCGCCGCATCACCGTATTCATCGGCCACCAGTTCCATCAGCAAGACGCCTTCTAGGAAGTCGTAGGGCTGGGGCACGCGCACACCGGCGCCCGCCAGACGAAACAGAGCCGCAACCTCGGCGTTCTGCCACGCGTCTTCGGTTTCTTTTTTACCGAACTTGGAACCCTTGGCCATGGCCCGGGCCTGCCGGCTGTTGCGGACCTTGCGGCCTTCCTGGTATTCGGCCGCCTGACGAAAACTTCGTTTATTCGCCTCCTTGTAGACCTTGGCGCAACGTAACTCGTTGCCGCAGCGCACCACATAAACAGCTGCTTCTTTACCACTCATGAGTGGGCGCAGCACTTCGTCGACCAGACCGTCCTCGATCAGGGGTTCAATGCGTTTAGGAGTCTTCATCAGCTTTTATTGTGGGTCCTTTATTACCAAACACGCGTATGGCACTCGTTATACGGCAATCCTCGCACAGCGGGGAGAGGGTAACGAGCTTTGATCTGCTAAAGAATGCATCCAATATGCCAGATTAATCCGACAAAGCCGCTATTGCTCAAGGCGTTCGGATAATAGCCGAGATCAGCGCTCAATGATCGCCGTCACGCCTTGCCCACCTGCCGCGCAGATCGAGATCAGCCCGCGCCCCTTGCCCGCCGCATCCAGCAGCTTGGCCAGGTTGGCGACAATACGCCCACCGGTGGCCGCAAACGGGTGCCCGGCGGCCAGGGAACTGCCCTTGACGTTCAGGCGGTTGCGGTCGATAGAGCCTAGCGGCGCGTCCAGGCCCAGGCGCGTCTTGCAGTAATCGGCATCTTCCCAGGCCTTGAGTGTGCACAGCACTTGGGCGGCGAAGGCTTCGTGAATTTCGTAGTAGTCAAAATCCTGCAAGGTCAGGCCATTTCTCGCCAGCAAGCGTGGGACGGCATACACCGGCGCCATCAACAGCCCTTCGGCACCGTTGACGAAATCCACCGCCGCCGCTTCGCCATCACGCAGGTAGGCGAGGATCGGCAGGCCACGTTCCTTGGCCCAGGCCTCGCTGCCCAACAACACCAGGGAAGCGCCATCGGTCAGTGGCGTTGAGTTGCCAGCGGTGAGGGTGCCCTTTTCGCTGCGCTCAAAAGCCGGTTTGAGGCTGGCGAGTTTCTCCAGGGTCAGGTCCGGGCGCAGGTTGTTGTCACGGGTCAGGCCCAGGAACGGCGTGAGCAAATCGTTATGCCAGCCCTCGGCGTAGGACGCGGCCATCTTCTGATGGCTTTCCAGGGCCAGTTGATCCTGCTCGGCGCGGGGGATCTGCCAGGTCTGGGCCATCAACTCGCAATGCTGACCCATGGATAGGCCGGTGCGCGGCTCGCCATTGCGCGGCAACTCCGGCTTGAGGTGCTGGGGACGAAGTTGTAACAGGACTTTTAATTTATCCGCCATGGATTTGCTGCGATTGGCTTGCAGCAGGATTTTGCGCAGCCCCTCGTTCACTCCGATGGGCGCGTCGGAGGTGGTGTCGACACCGCCAGCGATCCCGCATTCGATCTGCCCCAGGGCAATCTTGTTGGCCACCAGCAACGCCGCTTCCAGCCCGGTGCCACAGGCCTGTTGAATGTCGTAGGCAGGGGTTTGCGGCGACAGGCGCGAGCCCAGCACGCATTCGCGGGTCAGGTTGAAGTCCCGCGAATGCTTGAGCACCGCGCCTGCCGCCACTTCGCCCAAGCGCAGGCCGTGCAGGTTATAGCGCTCGATCAAACCTTCCAGGGCAGCCGTCAGCATCGCCTGGTTACTCGCCGTGGCGTAGGGGCCATTGGAACGGGCGAAGGGGATACGATTACCGCCAATGATCGCGACACGGCGCAGCTGAGTCATGTAAAGCTCCCTGAAGGTTGTAGGTGCATTCCTGAGCCTAGACTAGGAACGACTGTTACCTATTGATGGTCCACCCTTTGAACCCCAGCAGCCGGAGAGCGTTCCATGTCTGACCGTTATATCGACTTCGCCAACTCAAGCCTTGGCCACCGCGTGGTCTCGGCCATTGGCCTGCCGTCCCCGGTACGCCTGGAGCGCTGGCAAGCCGGACGCCTGCGCCCGGTGGAGGGCGCCCTGCTGTTGGGTGGCGGCCCACTGGCGGCCCAGGTGTTGGGGTTTGCCAATAAACTTACCGAGGCCATCTACAGCTACGGGCCCGAGCCGCTCAAGGCCACGCCGTGGATCCCCGGGCATGGCCCCAAGCTCAAGGCAGTGCTCTTCGATGCCAGCCATTTGCAGCACACCGACCAACTCAAGCAACTGCGCGAATTCTTCCAGCCGTTGCTGAAAAATCTCGATCACAGCGCGCACCTGGTGATTCTCGGCCGCGCCCCGGAAAGCCTCAGCGAACCGTTCGCCGCCAGCGCCCAGCGCGCCCTCGAAGGCTTCAGCCGATCGCTGGCCAAGGAGCTGCGCAACGGCGGCACCTTGCAGTTGCTGTATGTCGGTGAAGGCGCCGAGGATCAGTTGGAAGGCGCGCTGCGGTTTTTCCTCTCGCCCAAAAGCGCCTATATCTCCGGCCAGGTGCTACGCCTGAGTGCCTGTACGACGCAAGTGCATGACTGGACGCGTCCGCTGGCCGGGCTAAAGGCATTGGTGACTGGCGCTGCCCGCGGGATCGGCGCCTCGATCGCCGAAACCCTGGCCCGGGACGGTGCCGAAATTGTGTTGCTGGATGTGCCGCAGGCCAAGGCCGACCTCGATGCCCTCGCCGCACGCTTGGGCGGGCGTGGCATTGCCCTGGATATCTGCGCCGATGACGCTGCCACCCAGTTGATCGAGCAATTGCCAGACGGCATCGACATCGTGGTGCACAACGCCGGGATCACCCGCGACAAGACCCTGGCCAATATGACCCCGGAATACTGGGACGCCGTATTGGCGGTCAACCTCAACGCCCCACAAGTGTTGACCAAGGCCCTGCTCGACAGCGGCACCCTGCACGACAACGGCCGTGTGGTGTTGCTCGCCTCCATCAGCGGCATCGCCGGCAATCGTGGGCAAACCAACTACGCCGCGAGCAAGTCCGGGCTCATCGGCCTGGCCCAGGCCTGGGCGCCGCTGCTGGCGCAACGGGGTATCAGCATCAACGCGGTTGCCCCGGGCTTTATCGAGACCCAGATGACTGCGCATATTCCTTTCGCCTTGCGTGAAGCCGGACGGCGCATGAGCTCGCTGGGCCAGGGTGGCTTGCCGCAGGATGTTGCCGAAGCGGTGGCCTGGCTGGGCCAGCCGGGGTCTGGTGCGGTCAGTGGCCAGGCGTTGCGTGTATGCGGGCAAAGCCTGCTGGGAGCGTAACGATGCTGTGGCACACATTACCCAGCAGCCCGGCGCTACCACCGCTGTGTTGGCGCGCCGCGCTCAAGCGCAAGATCACCGGCACCACCTTGCCCACGTCAGGGCTGCACTGCCGGGTGCAGGTCAATCCCGAGGCGGTGGCGGCCTATGGCAAGGTCTGCGGGTTTACCCAGAGCCCGGTGCTGCCGGCGACTTATCCACATATCCTGGCATTCGGCCTGCAGTTACAGTTGCTGACGGCGCGGGAGTTCCCCTTCCCGCTGTTGGGGCTGGTGCATTTAAGCAACCGTATCCGCGTGTTTCGCCCCATGGGTGGGGTCAGCGACGTGCGGGTCAGTGTGCATACGCGCAACCTGCAACCCCACGCCAAGGGCGCAACCTTTGACCTGATCACCACTGTCGAGGATTCCCTGGGTCTGCTGTGGGAAGGTGAAAGCCGAATGCTCTGTCGCGGGGTGAAACTCGATGGTGAGGCGCCAGAGCAATCCCTGCCAGCGCCCACGACGGTCAGCGAACTGACGCGCTGGAAGGCACCGTCCGACATCGGTCGGCGGTACGCCCGGGTCTCCGGTGACTACAACCCGATCCACTTGAGCGCCCTCACCGCCAAGCTGTTCGGCTTCCCCCAGGCGATCGCCCATGGCCTGTGGAACAAGGCACGCACGGTGGCGGCCCTGCATGAACATCTACCCGCAGCGAACATCGAGATCTACGTTGAGTTCAAGAAACCGCTACGCCTGCCTGGCGAGGTCATCTTGTTGACCAGTGCGCCCGGCTCCAGCGGCGAGTTGCAACTCAAGGGTACTGGCGATATCGAACATATGCTCGGCAAGTGGCAGCCGATTGCCTGAAACCGGGTTAACTGGCTGATAAATTGTATATATACAACCTAAGTTATAGCGGGCTATCGATAGCCCGCTATTTTATTCAAGTGATTGATTTACCTAACATCACCCCAAACAAGAATTCGCCTTATATACCCTTGGTATTAATTACCAAGGCCCATAGTCACGCCTTTATATAAATCGTTAATACCAAGTTGAGCGTTGCGATAAAGAGTGCCGAGGACTGTTATAGCCACAACGGACGCACGTATTGCCTGCTGAAGAACGGGTGAACTTGCGAGACCAACAAAGGCTGTACCAGGTGCTAAGGAACTCATCATGAAAACTCAAGTCGTGTTGTGGAAAGCAAGTACTGCATTGGCCCTTATCTTGGCGATGAGCCTGGGAGGCTGCAGCAGTGGTGGTGGCGGTCATAAGAGCAGCGTTGCATCCTCGTCCCCGGATGCTGGCGCCGGTACCGGTGGTGGTACGGGTGGTGGTGACGGCGGCGGCACAGGTGGCGGTACTGGCGGTACTGGCGGTGGCACAGGTGGCGGCACCGGTGGTGGTACTGGCGGCGGTACTGGCGGTGGCACAGGTGGCGGAACCGGCGGCGGTACTGGCGGTGGCACAGGTGGCGGAACCGGCGGTGGCACAGGTGGTGGTACTGGCGGCGGTACGGGTGGCGGCACCGGCTCAACCACCAGCCCACTGGTAACCGGTCAAATCGCAGCCAACCTGGGCGACACCCTCGGCAACGTAGGCACAGCTATCGGTGGCATCGGCACAACCGTTGGCGGCGTTCCAGTCGTCGGCACTACAGCCGGTGGCCTGGTGAACAGCGTCGGCACGGCTGTAGGTAGCGTCAGCGATGGCTTGACTGATGGCCTGGGCTCCCTGGGCACCAACAACAACTCCCTGGGCATTACCGTAGCCGGTGTGGGCAACGGCGTTGCCGACCTGGGTACCGGTGTTTCGAACACCGGCAAAACACTCTCGACCACCCTGGGCGGTATCCCGGTAGTCGGCGGCCTTACTGGCGGCGTCGGTGGAGCAGCAGGTGGCCTGGTGGATAAAGCTGGCCAAGCGGTCACCATGCTCGGCGATACCTTGAGCACCGCCAGCACCACCGGCCCACTGGGATCGGTTACCAACACCTTGGGCGGCAAAGTGCTGGTGCCTGTGGTCTCGCTGGTGGAAAACACCACCGGCAACCTGGGTAAAGCCACCGGCCTGGGTGCCCCGGTCGATGGCCTGTTGAATAAAGTCGGCTCAACCGTTACCGGCCTCAGCGGTCAAGTGGCGGGCGCTGGTGGCACCGGCAACCCTGTCACCGGTGTCGTGGGCAGTGTGCTCGGCGGTGTAGGTGCAGTAGCAGGCACTTCCGGTGGCCTGGTTTCGCCTTCCGCCGGGACCGGCAGCGGCACCAGCCCAGCCTCCGGCTTGCCTGAACTGGTGGGCGGCCTGGTAGCCAATGTCGGTAGCGGCCTGAACGCCGGTAACACCAATGGCACCGTCAGTGCCGGTGGTGTGGCAGGTGGTGCACTGGGCAACACCGTGGCCTCGCTCGGCACAGTGATCGGTGGCAATGGTGTGGCCAACACGGCAGCAACCGCACCGGTGGCAGGTCTGGCGACCAATGTGGGTGCGGCGCTGAATCCTGTGACTTCGGGTGTCAGCAGCCTGACCCAAAACATCGGCACCACGACCGGCATCGGTGCACCGGTCAACGGCCTGGTGACTCAAGTGGGCAGCGCAGTCGGCGGCCTCGGCGGCAACCTCACCGCAGCCAATGCCAACCCAGTCACCAACACCTTGGGCCAAACCGTCACCGCAGTCGGTGGCGCGGTATCTTCGGTCGGTGGCCTAGTGACCGGCGGCACCGGCGGTAGTGGTGGTGGCCTGCTCGGCGGCCTGAACATCAACACCAACACCAACGCCACGGCGTCGGGATCGGCCACTGCAACCACCGGCGTAGGCGGACTGCTCAAGGGCCTGACCGGCAAATAGAAGAATTGCACCTGGCCATTAGACGGCCTCCCCTACAGCGCCTACGCTTGGTTGAGACGAGAGATTCCAATGGGTCTCTCGTCTTTTTTATTGGAACTCCCGAACCGTGCCCTAGAACCCGGCGGGAACCTGCGAAATGCCGCTGCAGTTTTGACCATGGAGTGTCCTATGCGCGTTTTGACGCCGTTGTTATTGCTCACCCTCAGCGCTTACGTCCACGCCGAGACCCTACCCAGCTTCCTCAACAGCAACGACACCATCCGCAACCTACCCGTGCCCAACCTGCCGGCCGATGCCTACCGCCCGGTGACGCCGCAGACCCAACTGCCGGAGACCCCAGCCGCACAAGCGCAACCGTTGCTGATGGACACCAAGGTCACCATCCGCAAACTGCAGATCGAAGGCGGCACGGTGTACCCGCTGCAAGAAGTCGCCCAGGTGTTCGAGCCGTTGATTGGCCATGAAACCAACCTTGCGCAACTGATCGAAGCCACCCGCAGCATCACTCGCCGCTATCAGCAGGATGGCTATCTGTTGTCCTACGCCTTCCTGCCCGACCAACGCTTCGAACAGGGCCTGGTGCGCGTGGTTTTGGTCGAGGGTTATATCAAGGACTACCAGGTGCAGGGCGACATTGGTGCAGTCTCGGCCTACGTCGACAAGCTGGCGCAAAAGCTCCAGGCCGAACGCCCGCTGACCCGTAAGACGTTTGAACGCTACACCACCTTGATGGGGCGGATTCCCGGCGTGACCCTGCAAGCGCAAGTACCGCCACCGGGCACCACCGATGGTGCCGCGCATATGAATATCCAGGCCAGCCGCAAACCGTTTACCAGCAGCATGAGCATGACCGACGACAGCCGTGGCGGCCTGCAAGCCTTGATCGCCGGCACCAGCAATTCCCACACATCAATGGGCGAACAAGTGAGCCTCAGTGGCCTGTTCCCGCCTGGGGAAGACAAAGAGCATTACTACCGGCTCGACTACAGCCAGTTCATCAACGCCGAAGGCACGCAATTGAGCCTGTATGGCGCGCGCTATCGCAGCGACCCGAGCACCCACATCCGCCTGGACGGTGGTTTTTCACTCAAGCCGCACCGGGAGAACGACCGCTTCTCCATCGGCCTGAGCCATCCCCTGATCGCCTCGCCCAGCGAGTCCCTGACCCTCGGCACCCGCTTCTACGGGGTGAACGACAGGACCCGCTATCAACTGGTGGGTTACCCGCAACGGTTCGACGTGGAAACCGACCTGCGCGCGCTGGCCTTCGAAGGGGACTGGCGCAAGGCCGACAACCGCCAATTGCGCATCCTCAGTGCCGGCCTGTACCAAGGCATCGACGGCATGGGGGCCAAGACGCGCAGCGACCTGGAAGGGATAAAGTCGGACCTGGACTTCTTCCGCCTGCGCCTGTCCGGGGTGCAGAGCGACAAGTTCTTCGACAATTGGCAAGGCGTGCTTTCGGCAGCGCTGTACTGGAGCGACGACACCTTGCCCGACAGCGAACGGGCGGTATTCGGCGGGCAGAACTTCGGGCGCGGCTATCCGGATGACCAGGGCTCGGGCGACAAGGGCTGGGGGGTGGCCTACGAGGTCAACTACAGCTACAACCGCAGTGGCGACTGGGTGAGGATCGTGCAGCCCTACATCGTGCTCGACCGTGCCAAGGCGTGGTTCAACAACTTGCCAGTGAAGGAGAGCGACATGTCCTCGGCCGCCGTAGGCCTGCGGTTTGGCGATGCCAAGTACTACAACATTGCGTTGGAGGCGGCCAAGCCGATGTCGGATATGGCGTTGGATAGCTTTAACCGACGTCCGCGGTATACGTTGAGTTTTAGCTATCAGTTGTAGGGGTGGGGTGAGCCAATAAAGGCGCGCTGACCTGTGGCGAGGGGGCTTGTCCCCCGTTGGGCTGCGCAGCAGCCCCAAAACCGGCCACTTCGGTGCGTCTGATAGAAATCAATAAGTTTTATAGGGGCTGCTACGCAGCCCAACGGGGGACAAGCCCCCTCGCCACAATAGCCGCCGTTACCGCAGCAATGGATATGCACTCAGGTCAGCGCATCCCCCACCTTGCCAAAGAACGTCTCAATCTGCGGTCCCAGCAACTTCCCGGCGGCCAGCACTACCAACGCAATCACCACAATCAAAATCACATACTCGATGGCCGTCGCACCGTCCCTGCGGCGCAAGAGCAGCATCGACCAAGCACACATCCGCATCAGCGAGGCAAGCAACATAGGAACTCTCCTGAACCGGCGCTATGGATGAGTCACGGCTTCCCCCGCGCCAGGGGAAACAGACTGTTGAGGGTATCGATCAAACGAACCAGGTAGATGGGTTTGCGAAACAGGTCCAGGACCTGCAAGCGCAAC
Organism: Pseudomonas sp. WS 5027; assembly: GCF_012985695.1. Classification (NCBI taxonomy): domain Bacteria; kingdom Pseudomonadati; phylum Pseudomonadota; class Gammaproteobacteria; order Pseudomonadales; family Pseudomonadaceae; genus Pseudomonas; species Pseudomonas sp. WS 5027. The sequence goes on from NZ_JAAQWU010000032.1 coordinate 29,357, forward strand.
ATGTCACTGACGTCATCCATTTCGGCATGGCCGGACATGACAATCACCGGCAGATGCTCGCGTGAGGTGTGCTCACGCAGGCGCTTGATCAGGGAAATGCCGCTTTCCTCAGGCATGCGCAAGTCGGTGATGACCAGCGCGATATCAGGATGCAGTGTCAGCTCCTGCAATGCGTCAGTGACGGAGTTGGCACAGAAACAAACAAAGCCCTCGTTTCCCAGCGATTCGGCCAGTTCAACGAGGGCATCTTCTTCGTCATCCACCAACAGGATCTGCTGGCGGCTCGCAACAACAGCGTTCATGAGCAATACCTTCCAAGACAATCACTGATGGGCTTGCTCATCGCACTATTGCCAATCAGGTCAAGGCGGCCCCAACTTTAGCGAACATGGCCGCGATCTGAGGCCCAAGCAATTTCCCCGCTGCCAATACGACTAACGCAATAACTGCCACGAGGATCACGTACTCGATCGCCGTAGCGCCCTCTTTGCGATGAAACAGCAGTTGGAGTTGAAGGTAGAGCTTCATCATGAAGGTAAGGAACATATGACTTCTCCTTTGCGCTTGCTTGCGCAGATCGCGGTGCTGCACGGTGATTGCTGCGTGCCACTAGAGCATTGTCAACAAAATCCACCTCAACAACTGTAAGAACGGATTAATCACAAAGTAGTAGTCGCAAGACTGGCGCCATAAACCCGGGTTTTCGGGTGGCATGTCGATAGTTCCAAAATAAATCGTGATGGCTAATGGCATTTTGTCCTAGCTCGGCTACCGTCAAATAGCGAAATCGTTAGATGTTCATAGCTGCCTGGTTGCGAAAGAAACTCGTTGGGAAAAACGGGCACGTAGTGCAACAGGATAGGGAGAGCCTTCATGAACAGTCGTGTCAGCATGATCCTGGCCGGGTTGTTATTAATCGGTGCGCTATTCGCAGGCTATTGGGGGCTGGTGCTGAGTCGCCCGCCTGAGCCGGTTGTCGAACCGTCGCCATCTGGCGTTTCCGTGGAAAAAACCGTCGCCGCCGTCGAAGACCAGACCCGCCAATCGGTAGTGGTCCTGGCCCATGATGTGCCGCCGTATATCGCCCTCACCGCCGCCGACCTGACCCTGGAAAGACTGCGCACGGCACCGGCCGGCAGCCTGACCAGCCTCGACCAGGCCATCGGCCGCACGCCCTTGAGAGCACTGCCTGCCGGTACCTGGCTGGATGATTCGAGCTTCAATGCCGGTGGCCCCCTGGCCCGCATGATCCGCCCTGACGAACGCGCCCTGGCGGTCGCCGTCGATGAGGTCATCGGCGCCGCCGGCCAGTTGAGCCCCGGGGATTTTGTGGATGTGCTGCTGTTCCTGCGTCCGGAAGGCACCAACCCTGAGGCCACGGCCCAGGTCATCGTGCCGGCCCTGCGCCTGCTCAGTGTGGGCGATAACCTCGGCCCGACCAACGATGGCAAGCCGGCCGTAGCCCCGCCCACCACCGATGAAGAAAAGGCCCGCCAGGCACAACGCCAGGCAAGCCCGCCACGGACCGTGGTGTTGGCGGTGCCACAACAGTTGATGAGCCGTTTGATGCTGGCAACCAGCGCCGGCACCTTGCGCCTGGCCGTACGCAGTGCCGATGAGCAGTTGTTGAGCCAGTACTGGGCCGGCAACAACGAGGCCCCCGCCAACCTGCAAAGCGCTAATCGCGAGCTGTACCAGTTCACTCAACTGGCGATGCTCGGGGCCCCGAAAAGAGTCGCGCAAGCCGGGGGCGCCAACGAAACCAGGCGCTCCGGCATCGAGGTCATACGTGGTAACCAAGCGACCCAACAAAACCCCTGATTGAGCAAGGATGCCCTGAATGAGCCAACGTTTCGCACCTGCGTTCACTCAAATGGCCTGGGCCTTGATGCTGGCCAGCCTGCCTGTCGGCCTGGCATTCGGCGCCTCGGACACCTGCAGCAACCTGGGTGCCCTGCCGGCAGTGGTCGAGGTCGGCGAAGGCTTGCAGCAAAACCTGCAGTCACCGGTGGCGATCACCCGGCTGGCCATTGGTGACCCCAAAATCGCCGACGTACACCTCAATGGTGACCGCGCGTTCCTGCTCACCGGCGTTGCCTCTGGCGCCACTAGCCTGATGGTCTGGACCCGTTGTTCCAGCGCCCCGCGCCAGAGCATGGTGTTCGTCAAGGGCAAGGCCAGCTCAAGCCTGACCAGCATGGCCCTGTCGCCCTCCGACGACCCGTCCCTGCCGAGCCAGGTGCAGACCGATATCCGCTTTGTGGAAGTCAGCCGCACCAAGCTCAAGGAGGCCAGTACCTCGATCTTTGGCGGCACGCGCAACTTCCTGTTCGGTAGCCCGCGCACCGCCGGGATGAGCCTGCCGCTGGATAACGAAAGTTTTAACATCGGCATTGGTGGTGGGCGTTTTTCGGCGGTGATCAATGCCCTGGAACGCAGCGGTTTTGCCTACACCCTGGCGCGTCCGAGCCTGGTCGCCATGAGCGGGCACAGTGCGACCTTTCTGGCCGGCGGCGAAGTGCCGATCCCGGTGCCCAGCGCCGGCAGCGACACGATCTCCATCGAGTACAAAGAGTTCGGTATCCGCCTGACGCTGACCCCGACCGTGATCGACCGCACGCGGATTTCCCTGAAGGTGGCGCCGGAAGTCAGCGAGCTGGATTACGCCAACGCCCTACAGGTAGAGGGCATCCAGGTGCCGGCCCTGACCGTGCGCCGCACCGACACCACGGTGTCCCTGGCCGATGGCGAAAGCTTTGTGATCAGCGGCCTGATCAGCAATAACAACCGCTCCACCATCAGCAAGTTTCCAGGCCTGGGCGATATCCCGATCCTCGGCGCGTTTTTCCGCGACAGCAACGTCAGCCGCGAGGAAAAAGAGCTGCTGATGATCGTCACCCCGCACTTGGTCCAGCCCCTGGCCGCCAACGCACGCCTGCCGTCCCTGCCCGGGGAAAAACTGCGCACCTACGACCCCAACTGGTATCGCCTGTACTTCCTGGAAAACGGCAACTTCGACCGACGCACAGGACTTTCCCAATGAGCGATAGCCTGAGCCAGACGTTCCTGGCAATCACCCGCAACACCACCGACCTGGAATGGCTGCAAGGCGCCCTGGCGCCCCTGGGCCAAGTGGTCAGTGCCGGTGGTGGCAGCCTTGATGAACTGTTGGCCCTGGTGGACGTGACCTTCGCCAACCTGGTGTTCGTGGGCCTGGACCGCGAGCATGTGGTGGCCCAGAGCGCCTTGATCGAAGGTGCCCTGGAAGCCAAGCCCATGCTGGCCATCGTCGCCCTGGGCGACGGCATGGACAATCAACTGGTGCTCAACGCAATGCGTGCCGGCGCGCGGGATTTTGTCGCCTACGGCTCACGCTCCAGCGAAGTCGCCGGCCTGGTGCGACGCCTGAGCAAGCGCCTGCCACCGGTGGCGCACAACGCACACCTGGGCGGCCTCACCGTGCTGTATGGCACCCAGGGCAATGCCGACGGCGCCCTGCTCGCCAGCCACCTGGCGATGGTGGTGCAAAAGAGTGGTCAACAGACCCTGCTGCTGGACCTGGGCCTGCCCCGTGGCGACAGCCTGGCGCTGCTGGGCCTGGAAAGTTCGTTCAACTTTGGCGATGCACTGCGCCACCTGCGCCGCCTGGACACCACCCTGATTAACAGCGCATTCACCGCCACCGAGGGTGGGCTGCGCATCCTCGCCTATACCGAAAGCGACGAGCCACTGGAAATGACCAGCGCCGCCGAGTTGTACATGCTGCTCAGCGCCCTGCGCCAGCACTTCCAGCACATCGTGGTGAACCTCACCGGCCAGCGCGACAGCGAAGCGTTGCGCACCTTCGTCAGCCATTGCGACAAGCTCTTGTGGTGCACCGACCAGAACGTCCTCGACTGCCGGCGCAACCTGGCGGTACTCAATCAGTGGCGGGAAAAAGGCATGAAGCTTGATCATGCCAAGCTGCTGGTGGACCGCTACCTCAAAGGTGCCGCGCCGGACACCGAGGCCCTGGAAAAGAGCTTCGGCCTGGAGGCCATCGCCGTGTTGCCCTTCAGCCCCGAGGTGCGCCTGAACGCCAAAAACCAGGGGCAAAGCTTATTCAGCCTTGCGCCCCGGGAGACCCTGACGCAAAGCCTCAAGACCCTCGGTGAACGCCTGGCCAAGCGCTCCGAAGGTCTGGAAAAACCCTCCACCCGCTGGTTCGATCGGCTGCTGGGGACTCCCAAATGAGCAGCGAAAAACTCTTCGGCGCACCCGCCCGCGGACTTAACAGTGCGGTGGATCACGACGGTCTGAAACTGGTGCTGCACCGCTACATCATCGACGCCATCGAAGAGTCAGGCAAAAACCTGCTGGAAGGCTCGCGCCAATCCCTGGCGCAATTTGTCATCGACAAGGTGTCGGAATACATCACGCGCATGCACCTGGCGATTTCGCGTTATGAGATGGAGCGCCTGGCCGAAGAAATCGTCGATGAACTGACTGGCTTCGGCCCGCTGGAAGTGCTGTTGCGCGACCCCTCGGTGACCGAGATCCTGGTCAACGGCCCGCACCGGGTATTTATCGAACGCGACGGCCTGTTGCATCAGAGCGACCTGCGTTTTATCGACGCCCATCATGTGGAGCGGGTCATGCAACGCATCCTCGCACCGCTAGGTCGGCGCCTGGATGAGTCATCGCCGATGGTCGATGCCCGGCTGCCCGATGGCAGCCGGGTCAACGCGATCATCCCGCCGATTGCCCTGGACGGCCCGTGCCTGTCGATTCGAAAGTTTCGCAAGGACATGCTCAAGAGCAGCGACCTGGTCGCGATGCAGACCATCGATCAGGCGATCTTCGAGTTCTTCCAGGAAGCGGTCGGCAAGCGCTGCAATATCCTGATCAGCGGCGGCACCGGCACCGGCAAGACCACCCTGCTCAATATCCTCAGCCAGTTGATCAACCCCCACGAACGCCTGGTGACCATCGAAGACGTCGCCGAACTGCAACTGGGCCACCCCCACGTGGTGCGCCTGGAAACCCGCCCGCCGAATGCCGAAGGGCATGGCGAGGTAAAGGCCAACGACCTGATCCGCAACGCCCTGCGGATGCGGCCGGACCGCATCATCCTCGGCGAGATCCGCGGCGTGGAAGTGCTGGATGTGATGACCGCGATGAACACCGGCCACGACGGTTCCATGAGTACCGTGCACGCCAACAACGCCCAGGACGCGCTGTTGCGCCTGGAAACCCTGGTGGGCCTGACCGGTCGCGTGGTCGCGGAGAAAACCCTGCGCCAGATGATCTGTGCGGCCCTGGATGTGGTGATCCAGTTGACCCGCATGCCCGATGGCCGGCGCTGCGTCAGTGAAGTGGTGGAGGTCGTGGGGGTGCGCGACGACGTGTATGTCACCAACACCCTGTTCCGCCATGACCGGCGCACTGGCTTTGGTTTCCTGCGCGAGGCGGTCAACCCGGCGGGTGACAAGCTGCGCCGCGAATCCGCCCTGCCGCTATAGGAGCGTCACCATGACCGGCGCCATCCTGATGTTCAGTTGCATGATCCTGATTGGCGTGTCGCTGCACCTGTTTGTCAGTGGCCTGCACCAGGCGGAAACCGACCGCGTCCTGGAACGACTTGCCGAAGGGCAGCCGCTGCTGGCCGAAGAGCGCGGGCGCTGGGTCGGTCTGGAGCGCATGTTCCAGCGCGCGGGCCTGGGCAAACCCACCGACAGCTTGGGCCTGTGGATGACCTGCTGGGTGTTGGGCGCGCTCCTCGGCTTTCTGGTGTGGAGCTGGGTCGGGTTGGCCGCCATGCTCGTGCTGCCGCCCCTGATCCTGCGGCTGTACATCGCCTGGCGCTATCGGCGGCGGGTGAAACGGATGATCGAACAACTGCCGCAAGTGCTCGACCATACCGTGCGCAGCCTGAAGTCCGGGCGTACCCTGGCCGACGCGTTGCTGGGGGCCATCGACAGTACCGAGGCGCCGTTGAAGCCTGCCATGGAGCGTATCCAGCGCAACGTGCAATTGGGGGTCAGCCTGCCCGAGGCCGCCAGTGATTTCGCCGAATTCTACGAGCAGGACGAGTTCCGCATGCTCGCCCTGGGACTCAAGGTCAACCACCGCTACGGCGGCAATGCCAGTGACTTGCTGGAGAACCTGATCAAGGTCATTCGCGAACGGGAACAAGGCGCCCGGCAGTTGCGCGCCATGACCGGCGAGACCCGCGTCACTGCCTTTGTGCTGGCCGGCATGCCGATTGCGATGGTGGGCTATTTCATGCTGATCAACCCCGGCTACCTGCTGACCATGTGGAACGACGACAGCGGCCGCTACATGCTGCTGGCCGCGCTGACCATGCAGGTGCTGGGCTGCCTGACGATGTGGCGCATGTTGCGGAGTATTTGAGATGGTTCTGCTGATCAGTGCCTTATTGTTTTTGGCCGCGCTCGCGCTGATCGTCGGCCAGTTGCTGAGCCAGCGCCGCCGCGAGCGCCTGGTCAACCAACGCCTGCAAGGCCAACTGGTGCGCGGTGACCGCTTCGGTACCCTGCTCAGCCAGTTTGGCAGCAGCCAGTTGGCCCAGCGCTCGGTGAGCATGGACAACGAAACCCAGATCCTGCTCAACCGTGTGGGCTGGCGCAAAGCCAACCAGCGCTCGATCTTCGCCGCCTGCCAGATTGGCGTGCCGCTGGTGCTGGCGGGCGTGATCCTGGTGGGCGAAGAACTGATCTTTCCCGACGCCGATTCTCCATGGATCGCGCCCCTGCTCGGCCTGGGCGTGGGCTACCTGCTCCCCAAGCGCATCCTCGCCAGTGCGGCCAAGGCCCGGCAACAGCAAATCTCCCGCGAGGTGTCGACCTTCATCCCGCTGCTGCGCATCTTGTTCGAGTCGGGCATGGCGGTTGAACAGTCCCTGCGCGTGTTGAGCGTTGAGGCGCAGCGCCTGCTGCCGGCGCTGACCCAGGAACTGCGGTTGATCCTGTCACGGGTCGACTCGGGCCTGGAGCTGGGCGAGGAACTGGGCAAGACCGCCCGGTTATTGGCCGTGGACGAGTTCACCGACACCTGCATCATTCTTCAACAACTGATCCAGCAGGGCGGCGGCGCCATGAAGTCGCTGCTGGCCCTCAAGCAACTGCTCGACGACCGCCGCTTGACCCGCTTGCAGGAATTCATCTCGAAGATGTCGGCCAAGATGTCGGTGGTGATGATGGTCTTCCTGTTTCCCGCTTTATTGATTGTGCTGGGGGGGCCGGCATTCATTGCGATCTCCCGGGCCCTGAGCAGTTTTTGAGGAGCGCTCGATGAAAGCACTGATTGCAGGCCTGAGCCTGCTGATGCTCGGCGGCTGTGCCAGCAACGGCCAGATGCCCTGGTCGGCGCTGATGACCCCGGGCAGTTGCGCCAAGCCCAGCGCCGAACAAGAGTTGTCGCTGAACCTGGCCGACGACATGGCCAAGGAAGGGAAGATGCACGCCAGCCTGGCCAACCTGCAAAGCCTGCCGGAGTCGTTGCCGCAAGTGCGCCAGCGCAAAGCCAAGGTCTACCGCCTGCTCGGACGCAGCGAAGCGCAACCGCTGTACCGCAGCCTGCTGGGCACCTGCATGGCCGCCGAAGGTGAACATGGCCTGGGGCAACTGGCGGCGGCCCAGGGCGATAACGTGCAAGCCCTGGCCCATATGCAACGGGCAGCGCAACTGGCGCCCACCGATGAAAAAATCCGCAACGACCTGGGGGTGGTCTACCTCAACCAACGGCGCCTGGAAGAGGCGCGCTTTGAATTCATGACGGCCATGGAGCTCAAGCAAAGCGATCAACTGGCGGCCGTCAACCTGGTGACCCTGTTGATCTATCAGGACAACTGGGGCCAGGCCGCACAACTGGCCAGCCAGGTGGGCCTGAGCCCCGAGCAGGTCACCGAGGCCCAGGCCCGGGCCGAGAAGCTCAAGGCCGCCGGCACGCCAGTCGCCAAGGCCAAGGGCCAGGGCCAGGTCGCGGCGACCAGTGATGCACCGCCCGCACTAATCAAGTAAGCGCTTGAAGGAGTCGATGATGAAATTCCATTACCTTGCCAGCCTGACGCTGCTGGTTTTGCCGCTGACCGCATTGGCCATCGAACCTGGGCCCTCGTCCAAGGCCCAGCAGGAGACGGAGAACTGGCTTGGGCTGCAAGTCAGCGGGCAAGCGGCCTCACCCACGGTGCAGAGGGCAACGCCCACCGAGCGCGAACTGGCGATGCAGCGTTGGCTGGAAAGCAAAAGGTACGCGATCCCCGAAAAGTTCGGCGAGGACAGCGCAAGCTCGGGCGGTAGCAAATAATCTAGGCGACCTCACGGCCACTGGAGAACCATGGGATGTACCCCACTCAAAATGTGGGAGCGGGCTTGCTCGCGAATGCGGCATGTCAGTCAGCATATCTGGCTCTGACGCACCGCATTCGCGAGCAAGCCCGCTCCCACATGGCTATATGCAAACCATCAGTGCGCCGTCACCCGCTGGCGCAATGCCGAGTTGCTCGGCGATAGCGCCAAAGCCAGTTGGGTGCGGTTATGCATATGGGTCAAGCGCAACACCTGGGACACGTACAGCTTGACCGTGTTCTCGGTGATACCCAGCTCACAGGCAATCTGGTAGTTGGTCTGGCCCTTGCCCACCAACCTGGCAACGTCCAGTTGACGGGGTGACAACTGATTGAAGATCGCCGGCACCTCCAGGCGCTCGGCCTCCTCGCTTGCCCCTTCGCCATCGGTTTGCGGCGCCGGGCCGCGACGGACCTTGTCCAGGTCCTGGTAAAAGTCGTCGATGGATTCAGAAAGGTATTGCAGCTTCTGGTTCAAGTTTCCCAGGTGCAGACTCTTGTGGCGCTCCTCCAGCACGGCCTCCTGGCGTTGCAACCCTTCGAGCAACTCGTTGAGGTTGATGGGCTTTTGGTAATAATCGGAGATCCCCACGCGCAACGCCTTGATCACGTCCTGCTTGTCGGCTCGGCCGGTCAACATGATGGCTTCGAAGGCACGCTGCTTGCCGGCGATTTTCTGCAGGGCCTGCACCAATTCAATACCGTCCATATCCGGCATATGCAGGTCACACAGCACCAGGCCGATCTGCGGGTCCTCATCGAAACGTTGCACGGCCTGCTGGCTGGAGCCGCAAGGGACACAGCGATAACCGCTGCTTTCAAGAAATTCGCAAAGCTCCTCCACGATCAGCGGCTGATCATCGACCACGAGCACTTTTACTGCAGATGTAAGCTTGTTCACGCGCTACTCCATGCCTGGCAAGCCAAAAATTGACCTATCCGTTCCGAAGAACCTTCCTACTCACTTGTATGAATAAACGTAGACGTACTTTCCGACTATGTACATAGCAATATAAAGCACCCGCGACTAGTGGAGCCCCAGCCAGGCCAGGGTGAACCCCACTAAAAGAAACGGCGCAAAGGGCAGCTTTTTTGACGGGTCCACTACCAGATAACCCAGGCGCGCCCTAACGCCTTGACTGGCAAGTGGTAACAGCCGCGGCCCGCACACCAGCCAAGCGACATTGGCCACGCCGGCACCTATCAGCGACCACAACAGGTAGGTCGAATTCGACGCCAGCGCCAACGCCGCAAGCAACTTCACATCACCGGCCCCCAGGCGCCCAAGGGCGTAGCCCGGCAGCGTCAACAGCAGCGCCAGGACAAATGCCCACACCCCTTCAGACCTGGACATGCCGAGCCAAGTGCTGCCGCTCCACAGCAGATAGAGCAGCGCCAGCAGCACTGCGCCCAGGGTCAGCCGATTGGCGATCTGCCGCTGACGAATATCCTGCACCGCACACAACATCAACCAGACAAACACCACGAGGCCTTGGATCACGTAAAAACCGTCCCTTTTTGCTGATTGATTCTATGCTGATATCAGGTAGTAGCAGTCAGGGTAGTCGCAGTGATGAAAACCAGCCTCCCTAGAAAGCAAAAAGGCGCCGTCGCCATCGAATTTGCGGCGGTGTTCGTGATCTTTTTTGCGGTGTTCTATGCCACGGTCAGCTACAGCCTGCCGCTGTTGCTGCTGCAGTCGTTCAACCAAGCCACGGCCGAAGCAGTGCGCCGCAGTGTGGCACTGGATCCCAGCACCCCCAACTACAATGCGGCGCTCATCTTGCGGGCGACCCAGACCGTGCAAAGCCAATTGCAGTGGATTCCCGCGACCTTCCAGTTCCAGACGGCCCATATCAATCCGACCTACACCGCAGGGGTGCTGACCGTCGAGATCAACTATCCCTCGGCCAACCTGAAGAACGTCCTGCCGTTTATTGTCCTGCCGGGCATTGGCACGGTCCCCAGGCTGCCAACCACCCTGCACGCCCAGTCGAGCCTGCAATTTTGAACTCCGGTGAAAAAATCTTCGGCAGGCTGCTCGGCCGCAGCAGCGCCCAGGCCCTGGAAACGCCCGCCAGCCCACCCGCTCCAGGCTTGCACCTACGCCTGGATCAGCAAGGTCATGTGCTGGACATCAGCCGTGCATTGCAACAACAACTGGCCCGTCACCTTGGCACCCAGCCTCAACTGCTCCTGCGTGACCTGCTCTGCCTGCCAGGCGCTTTAAGCATCGAAGGCACACCTGCCGACTGGCAGCGCCATAGCATGGACCTGGACTTTCAAGGCGCCGGCGACAGCATCTTGCACACCCGTGGCTGGATCGAGCCGGACGCCGATGGCTGGCTCCTGCGCCTGACGGATATCAGCGACCTGCTGACCGGCCGGCAATTGGCCCAGCAGCGCGAGCAGAACCATCAACTCGCCAGCCAGATGAGCGAGCAACTGCGGGTGTGCAGCCTGACGCGCCTGCCCCAGGTCTTCAGCGAGCACCTGCGCAGCCTCGCCCAGCGTTGGCGTATCCCTTGCGTGGCGATGACCCTGCTCGACCAACAGGACCAGGACTGGCTGGTCTATTGCAGCTACAACGCCCATGACGCGCCACAGCTTTGGGAACCGGGCCAACGCCTCGGCACCTGCCTGGACAGCCTCAACGGCAACACCCCACTGAGCCTGAAAACCCTCCAGGGCCGCAGCGAACACCCGCGCCTGCACAGCGTGTTTGGCAACGCCGAAGGCCTGCTGGTGCCATACCGCGATAGCCAGGGCGTCGCCGCCTGGTTGCTGTGCGGGTTCTACAGTGGCCACCCCGACGTCAGCGAACGTGACTGGCTCAACCTCGCCGCCGCCCTCGCCGCCCCTTTGCTCGGCCGCCTGCGCGAGCAGCGTCATCACCAGCAACTGGAGCGGGTGGAAGCCTTGCAAGGCCTGCTCGGCACTGGCTGGTGGGAACTGCTGGCCAGCGGTGAAGAGATCCTGCTGGCGCCGCAACTGATGCGCAGCCTGAGCCCGGAAGATGCACCGACCAAACAAGTGCTGAGCAACTGGCTGGAGTTGATTCACCCTGCCGACCGCCAGGAACTCAACAGCCGCCTGCAAGACCTGCAAACCCTGGGCAAACCGTTGCTGACCAGCGTGCGCCTACAGCGCACTGACGCCAAGCAGAACCCCATCTGGTACCGCGTACAAGGCCAGGTGCTGGGCGTTGGCGACCAGCGGCGCTGGATCGGTTTCATGCTCGACATCAGCGATATCAAGAACCAGCAACTGCAGGCCGCCGCCGCCCATGCACGCCTGGATAACCTGATCGCCAGCTCCCCGGCGGTGATCTACGTGCAGCGCTACGTCAACGGCGCGCTGCACCCGGCGTTCTTTAGCGACAGCCTGTTGCCGCTGCTCGGCTGGACCCTGGCCGAATGCACCCACGACACCTCCGTGGAATGGGTACACCCCGAAGACCGTGACCTGTACTTCGAACGCACCCGGCAATTACTGCGCGAAGGCAGCGTGCGCAGTCGCTACCGTGTGCGCGATCGCCAGGGCAATTACCACTGGCTGCTGGACGAAGCCAAGCTGCTGCGCGACGACCTCGGCTTACCGGTGGAAGCCGTCGGCCTGTGGCTGGACGTCACGGAAGCGACCCTGGCGGCGCAGCAAATCAAGGACAGCGAAGAGCGCTATCGCATCCTCGTCGAAGACTCGCCGGCCATGATCTGCCGCTACCGCCCGGACCTGACCCTGACCTTCGGCAACACGCCCCTGGCCAACTACCTGGAATGTACGCCGGCACAGTTACCGGGGATCAACCTGGGCGAATGGCTGTCGCCCGAGCAACGCAATGCCTTCGTAAAACGTATCGGCCAACTGAGCCCGGAATTCCCGGTCAGCACCGCCGAAATCAGCCTGCAACTGCCGGGGCGCGAACATGCGTGGTGGGTGTGGTCCGACCGGGGTGTCTTCGACGAGCACGGCCAGTTGCAGGAAATCCAGGCCGTGGGCCGCGACAACACCGAAGTGCGCCGCTCCCAGCAGCAACTGACCCAAAGCGCAAAAATGGCCACCCTCGGCGAAATGGCTACCGGCTTGGCCCATGAGATCAACCAACCGCTGAACGTGATGCGCATGGCCATCGCCAATGTGCTCAAGCGCCTGGGCAACGGCGACGTACAGATCGACTACCTGACCGAAAAACTCCAGCGTATCGACGCCCAAGTCCAGCGTGCGGCCAGGGTGGTGGACCATATGCGCGTATTCGGCCGCCGCTCGGAGGTCGAGCAACAGCCCTTCGACCCGGCCCAGGCGGTGGAAGGAACCCAGTCGCTGCTTGGCGAAGGCCTGCGCGGCAAGGGCGTGGACCTGCGCATCACCCCCATGGACTTCAGCGCGCAGGTCAACGGCCATGTGGACCAACTGGAACAGGTACTGATCAACCTGGTGGTCAACGCCCGCGATGCGCTGATGGCCCGGCAGGAAAAAAATCACGACTTCAAACCATGGATCGCGTTGTACAACGAACACGACAGCCGCCATGTGCGCCTCTTTGTCGAAGACAACGGCGGCGGAATCGATGCGCGGTTATTGGAGCGGATCTTCGAACCGTTCTTTACCACCAAGCCGATTGGCGTCGGCACCGGGCTGGGATTGTCGGTGAGCTACGGCATTGTGGAAAACATGGGCGGACGCCTGAGCGTCGCCAACAGTGAACATGGGGCGCGGTTCTGTGTGGAGTTGCCGGTGGTGGGTGGGGGTTAGATTACGAGGTAGGCGCGGCCCATATGGCAGGTAAGGTTGGCGCCGACTTCGGCATTGCCAAGGTTGATGCCCAAGGCAGCCAACAGCGTATTGACGATAGGGTCCAGCAGCGGAGACAAAAGCCCTTGAACGAGACCTACAAGGGTCGTGGTGATCGTTGCCATTAGCGTCGCGACACCCGCCAGTGCGCCATTCGGAACAGCTGGGGCAGGGGGCGGGGCATAGGTCACCTGAAGGCCATTCAACGTGTTACCCAAGCTGTTGACGATGTTGATACTGGAGATACTTTTATAGGTCGGCGGGAGGTTCATTTCTGCCACCGGTGAATAAAACAGGCTTTCTGTTCTCTGCCCCACGGCTGACTGAGCCATCAGCAAGAATCCGCCGCCGACATTGGGTTTACGTGCAGCGCAGCCGCCCAGCAGGGTGCAATGCTGAGTGCCAATATCAATCAGGCGTATCGGCTGGACATCCACCGGTGTCGATGAGGAGAACGCCTTGGTAGGGTCAATGTTGCCGACTGCCAGGGTGGCCAATGAACTGGTGGCCTGGGCGGTTAATGTCTTGGTTGCGGATGTTGCACAGGTGAAGTCAGTGACATGGCTTTCGCCACTGGCGGCCTCGATATAAACATCCAACTGACTGGCAATATCAACGCTGGTGTACTCACAGCTCAAGGCACATAACAGCCCATTCACGATAGCTGCCAGATCCAGATTCAAAAGCCCCTTCACCACTTTGGTCACCGGGTCAGTCAAGGCTGCCAGCCCCGATAGCACAGAGGAAACCGTCCGCAAAATCGGCGCATCCACCGAGATCAACGTGCGTACTTGTGCAGTGCGCACGGAAATCTGATTGGTCCCCGTAGCCAAGCCAGCCTTGGCCAGGGCCGGGTTGCCGATGGCGGAAAGCTGTGGCGGCTCCATGACTTTGGTTTTGACTGAGAAGGTGGCGATCAGCGGCACGCTCAACTGAAAGTCGGCCCTCACCAGACTATTGCCATTGGAAAGCTGGGCCACGCCCTGCAGCAATTGGAACAACTGCACATCCGTATTCAAGGCCGCTGTGGGCGTGCCCGTCGCGACATTTAACAGATCACCTAGCTTCAGCACTTTTGTATTGGGTGCGATTGCCTCGATGGCAAGCACGTTAGTGATCGTCGCAGCAACCGCCGAACCATTGGTTTGCAGAACCTTGACCGCCGCATCGATCAATTGGGTCGCCGAAACGGCGGTGTTGAGCAGCGTCGCGTAGTCACCCGCCGCCACGTTCGCTTGAATGGCCAACTGGTCCAGGTAACTAAGCAGGTTCACATTGGTATTGATCAAGCCCTGCCAACCCACGGCGGTCAGGGAAAGGCCACCACCGAGAAGACCACCGATGGTTTTGTTCAAGATGTCTGACTGAGCCGAATTGACCGTCAGCAGCGAACTGCGAATCGTCAACTGCGCCACCGGTGGCGCCAGCGCCGCCACCGCTGTCGCGGTCAATGTGGTATTGGGGTTGTACGTGCCACTGAACAGGCGCCACACCCCGTTGGCGATACCCGTGGTGACGGTGCGGCTCGCCACTACACGAATGGCATCGTTCTTGGTGGCATCGGCAGTAAAGACACGGGTGTTAAGAGCATTGGTCAACAACGTCCCACACGTCACCGCCAGTGCCCGGCTGCTGTCGTTGGCGACGACGGTGAAGCCATTGCGGGTGGCGTTCTGCTTGGCGTAATCGACGGCGGTGGTGCTGCCTGCACACTGCCCGCCGCGGTTGGCGGCTTCCAGGGCGGCGGTGTCGGCAACGGCCTGGAGCTTGCGTTTTTCCAGGTACAGGCGGCCGCTATCGACCACCAGCAATAGAAACACCAAGGCCAAGGCCAAGGTCCCGGCGAACACCAGACCGATTGCGCCACGTTGGCCAGAACGAAGTCGGGGAGACATCGAGCACTCCTTTGCCGGCAAACTGCCGAGCGCTTACTCTCCTGTAATGAAAAGCAGTGTAGACAAGGCTTGGAAGGTGCGCTGGCAAGTTGCCACTTGGGCGACTGACGGAACGCTCAATACCACCCCCACCCTTTGTGGCGAGCGGGCTTGCCCCGCGCTGGGCTGCGCAGCAGCCCCAAAACCAGGCGCCACGGAGAACCTGATACACCGCATTCGGCTCACTGGGGCTGCTTCGCAGCCCAGCGCGGGGCAAGCCCGCTCGCCACAGAAAGCCAGCGCCTGTTCGGACCGAGTCCGGCTTAGCGTGGCGGGTAGTTGGACAGCACCTTGGTCACCGTCGCCCGAATCGCCGCGCTGCGGTCTTGTGGGCTGGGCGAGTTGCTCATTATCTGTTCGTCGCTACCGCGCCACACCAGCTTGCCGTCCTTGCCGTCGAGCAGGTCGATCTGGAGGGTGGCGACCTTATAGGTGATGTTGCGGGTTTCGTTGTACATCGGCGCGCCCCAATAGCCATTCCACGGGCCACCCCAGGCGCCGCCGTAGTTGGTGGTGACTTGTTGCTGGCGGTCTTCGACGATCAGGTAGGCCTGCACATTCAGGTCCGCCTTGGTCCCGGCAGCGGCAGGGCGCAGGCCACGCTGGTCGAGTTGGTCAGCCACTGCCTGGCGGATGCGCTGTTCGGTGAGGTCGCTCTTGATTCGCGGATCGTCAGGGCGGTACTGCAACGCCGGGTCTTTCCAAGCCCAACTACGGTAGCCGGCAAAGTCGCGGCTGGCGTCAAAGTCGTGGTTGACCTGATTGGTCTGGCAACCGCCCAGCAGCACAGCAAAAGCGAGCAAAGCGATACGACGCAACATGGTAGCTCTCCAAAGGGCAAACCGATCCTGAGATGAGAATAACTGTTAGCTAGGAGGATACGCCGTCATCGCCTTTTGCACAGCCTGGCGCAAGGCATCGCCGCGTTCACTCAGGCTGCCCTGGCTGCCCGTTTCGGCGCTGGCGCTCCATACCGGCTGGCCCGTGCGGGCGTCGAACAGATTGACGCGCACCACCACGACCTGCACTTCATAGGTGCGCACAATCGGCACCGAGTTGTACATGCCGTAGCCGTTGCCATAGCGATTGTAGCCACCGTAGCCATAGCCATAATCGTCCTGCACCTGGCGCAGGCGCTTCTCCAGATGCACATCGGCGCTGACCAGCAAGTCTGGCGCACGCTGGTCATGCACTGGGCGCAGGCCGCGTTGGTCGAGGGCGCCACTGACGGCTTCGGCGATCTGCGCAGGATCTGCCCAGGCCGAGCCCGCCGGCAATTGGCCGTTGCGCCAGGCCCAGTTGCGGTAGGCGCCATAGTCGCGCACCGGCGCCGGGTAAGCGCTGGCATCAAAGGTATTGGCCGCCTGGGCAGGTGCCGGCGGCATGGGCTTGGAAGCCGCAACATAAGGGTTGTGGCTGGAGCAGGCACCCAGCCCCAGGCACAGCAGGATCAATGCACAACGCTTCATTTCGATCTCCGCAGACTGGGCCGCTTAAACCGGACGGCAGATCCAGTGCAAATAACGCCCAAGTCCGGCAAAGCTTGGGTGACGACGGTGAGCGAGCTCCATCTCCAACAAGTCCTGCAAGTCGGCGCGGGCCTGGAATTCCACCGGCATGTAGTCGTGGAATACCCGTACCCCGCTCTGGCTTTCGACCTGCCACAGGCCTTCAAGTTGCGCCGCCAGTTCACGCGGGTCCAGGGGCTGTTGCGGGGTCAGGCTCTGTTTTTCGCCGGCCATGTCGTTCTTGCGCATCTTGCGAAAGTGGCCCTTGAGCAAGTTGCGATAAATCAGCGCATCGCGGTTATAGAACGCCAGGGACAACCAGCCGCCCGGCGCCGTCAATTGGTGCAGCACCGGCAGGATCGCGTGGGGCTCGGCCAGCCATTCCAGCACGGCGTGGCACAGCACCAGGTCGTAGGGCTCGGTGAGCTGACCCAACAGGTCCTGCCACGGCGCCTGGATGAAGGTTGCAGTTTGCCCCGCCTCAGCGAAACGCTGGCGGGCGCCTTCGAGCATCGGCTCGGCGGGTTCGGCCAAGGTCACGTGGTGCCCGCGCTCGGCCAGCCACAACGACATATGGCCAAGGCCTGCGCCGATATCCAGCACGCGCAAGGGGCGATCCGGCAAAGCCTCGATCAAGTCGGCCTGCAACACGGCCAGGCGAATCGCGCCCTTGGCACCGCCGTAGATCTTCTCCGCAAAGCGCGTCGCCAACTGGTCGAAATGACGATCACTCATGGGCGAACCGCCGTTCGTTGTCGGCCAGCTTGGCGCTGACCACTTGATCCATATCCAGGCCCAGTTCACCGCACAACAGCAGCAGATAGAGCACGATGTCCCCCACTTCCTGGCCGGCATGGGCGAGTTTGTCGGCGGGCAACTGACGGGACTGGTCTTCGCTCAGCCACTGGAAGATTTCCACCAGTTCAGCCATCTCGACACTGGCGGCCATGGCCAGGTTTTTCGGGCTGTGGAACTGTTTCCAGTCGTTGTTATCGCGGATGCGATGCATGCGTTCGGTAAGGTGTTCGAGATTCATGGGGTGCTCCTGAAGGGGTATAGCTTCGGGCTCAAGGGCGGGGATGGCAAATAAATTTGCGGCGCGCTCAAGGCCGCCATCGCTGGCAAGCCAGCGCCTACATTTGACGGCGTGCACAAATCAAACTGTGGGAGCTGGCTTGCCTGCGATAGCGCTCTAATCAACCACGCTGAACTCAACCCTGGCCGTCTGCCCCGCCTCATCGAGCACACTCAGTTGATAGCGGCCCAACTGCTCCAGGCTGGCATTGATGCTGTCCTGGTTGGCACTGTCGCCCAGGGGTGCGCCATTGAGGAACCACCAGCGCCGCCCGCTGCCGCCCAACGCCGACAGCTTCAAGCGCAACTGTTGCTGGCTGCCCGCCGGCAATCGCAGTTGATCCCCCTCACGCACGCCCACCACCGATAACGGCGAAGACGCCGCCAGCGCCGGTGGCGGGCAATCCGGGTCTGGCGCGGGGATGCGTGCGTCACGCCGCTCAATCCTCGGCAACCACGGCTCCAGCGGTGCAGGCCACAAGGCGATGTCCCGCGATACCGCGCCCGGGCAATTGGCGGCCACGCGCAAGCCCTTGGCGTTGACCCATACGGTTTCCATCAAGCCGACACCCAAGGGCTGATCCAGAGCCTGCAATGTCGGCGGCGTGGTGTTGTCCAGCGTCCAGGCAAAGCGCTGGCGCCGGCAATTGGGGTCGCTGCGGCCCATGGGCTGGCCCAGCGGCCAACAGATCGCCGCCACGCCGACATTCATCGGCACGGGTTTGACGGGCGCGGTAATGCCGCGCTGGCTGTCGCGGTTGGTCAGCACGTCGTGTACTTGCAGCATCAACGGCGCCGCCGAGGCCAGGCCAAACTGGCCGGGCACCGGGGTGCCGTCCGGGCGGCCGATCCATACGCCGATCAAATAGCGCGGCCCGACCCCGATGGCCCAGGCATCGCGAAAGCCGTAGCTGGTGCCGGTCTTCCAGGCCAGCACCGGGCGCTGTACCAACTCGGCCCGGGGATCACGATCCGGCCGTGCCTGGCCACTGAGGATGCGTCGCACAATCCACGCCGAGCCCGGCGACAACAGCGGGCGCTCCTTGAGTACATCCCCCGGCTGCAAACGGATAGCGGCGCTCTTGCCGTCACGGGCCAACGCGCTGTAGCCACCGACCAAGTCCTCCAGACGGCTACCAGCACCGCCCAGGATCAATGCCAGGTTCGGCTCGGCCAGCGCCGGCAGCGCCAGGGGCATGCCGGCGATGCGCATTTCCCCGGCAAAACGCTTGGGCCCGTAGGCTTCCAGCAGTTGCACCGCCGGCAGATTCAGCGAGCTGGAGAGCGCCGTACTGGCCGGCACCGCGCCGGTAAAGCCCATGGAGAAATTACCCGGCCGGTAGTCGCCATAGCGCCGTGGCACATCCTGCAACAGCGATTCGGAGTGAATCAGCCCAGCGTCCAGGGCCATGCCATACAGGAAGGGTTTGAGGGTCGAACCCGGCGAGCGCAGGGCGCTGATCATATCCACATGGCCAAAGCGCCGTGCATCGTTGATGTCCACTGAGCCCAGGTAGGCGCGCACGGCCATGCTTTCTTCCTCGACCACGAGGATGGCGGCTGAGGTGTGCTCCGGCAGGCGTGCGCGCCAGCCCAGCAGTAGGTCTTCTAGACGGCGTTGCAGGGTGGCGTCGACAGTGGTGCGAATCAGCGGCGGGCTGTCGGGGCGGTTCAGGCGCCGCGCCAACAACGGTGCCAGACTGGGCTCCAGGCGCGGCGCCAGTAACAACGGTTCCTCCAGGGCCTCGTCGACCGCCGATTGCGGCCAGACCTGGAACTCGGCCAGGCGCCGCAGCACTTTGTCCCGCGCCTCTTGGGCACGTTGCGGGTGGCGATCCGGACGCAGACGGCTCGGTGCCTGGGGCAGCACCGCGAGCAAGGCCGCTTCGGCATGGGTCAAGTGCTGTGGAGACTTGCCCAGATACGCCCAACTGGCTGCCGCCACACCCTGCAAGGTGCCGCCGAAGGGCGCGCGATTGAGGTACAGGTTGAGGATCTGGTCCTTGGACAGGTGCCACTCCAATTGCGCCGTGCGCCACAACTGGCGCAACTTGCCCGACAAGGTGCGCGAATGGGGGTCGAGCAGACGTGCCACTTGCATCGACAAGGTGCTGCCGCCGGACACTACCCGCGCACCGCTCAGGTTCTGCCAGGTCGCCCGCACCAGGGCCAACGGGTTGACGCCGGGGTGTTGGTAGAACCAACGGTCTTCGTAGGTCAACAGCGCATCGAGGTAATACGGCGAGACTTCATCGGTGGCCACCGGGTAACGCCAAACGCCATTGGCATCGGCAAAGCGCCACAAGGGCGTGCCGTCTTCAGCCAGCACCACACGGGCCAGGTCGTCCTTGGGCAGCGGCAGGGGCCAGAGGCGGTCCGCCAGCCACAGCAGGGCTATCACCACCAGCAGGCTACCCAGGGTAACGCGTGCAACTATTCGCAAATTCAAACGGGCAAACCTCTATGCTTCAAGGGAACTCGCCCAAGGGATTGGCGACCAAAGGCTCAGGTCCGGCAGATACGCCCACCCTTTCATCAGGAAACTCATATGCAGGTAGAAAGCTTTTTCGAATGGCTGGGCCAGGCGCTCGGTTCGGTCATCCGCTTTATCGTCGACGGGCTCAGCGGCCTGTTCGGCGCCCTGACCAATGCAGGCGGCAATTTTATCGATGGTTTGTCGCGCACCCTGGGCATGGACACCTCGATCATCAGCATCATCACCCTGATCATTGGCCTGATGCTGCTGTACTCGGCAGTCCGGGCGTTTATGCGGGCCTCGATCATCATGGGGATTATCTGGTTGATGCTGGGGTTGTGGCTGCTCAGTTGGGTTGTGCATTAAATACACCCCCTGTGGGAGCGGGCTTGGTGGGAGCGGGCTTGCTCGCGAAGGCGGTGTATCAGTCAAGTATTCATCAACTGATCCACCGCTTTCGCGAGCAAGCCCGCTCCCACACAAGCCCGCTCCCACATTAAAGATTAAGCCCACTCCCACAGCTGGGGCGCTTAACGCCCCTTGATCACCATATCCACCGGGGTTTCCCCCACTGCCTGCCAGTTCGGCCGGTACATCGACTCCACTTGCGGCGGCGGTACGCGATAGGTCCCAGGCGTGACCGCACGAGCCAGGTACAGCAGGTGCGTGGTGCCATAGCCGTCTAGGTTCAGCGCGGCAACATAACGATCATCGCGATATTCCTGATGCTTGATCGACGCGTTCTGCATCGATTCACGCCACTCCTTGACCTGACTGCTGGCGTTTTCCAGGCTGGCGGCGCTCTGCCCAAGGTTCTGGTTCTCCAGCTCCAGGCCCGCCGGCAACAGGTCCACCACCAGTGCATCCGGCACCCGTTGCTTGTTGGCGCTGACCGCAATGTGTACCAGCACCAGGTCGCCACTGCGCAGGTTTTGCAGGTTCAGCGGCTGGCCATTCATCCCCAGGTACTCGCGACGGATGCTCAGGTTTTCACCCCCTGCCGCTGGCGCCTGCTGTGGATAACCGGAGATGCTCAGTTGTTGGTAAATCGGCTCACTGCCTTGATTGCGCAGGATCAGCGGTGATGCCAGCAGCGGCCCTTCCAGCTTCAGGCCGGACTGGCCGTTGTTCAGCTCGCGGGTTTCGCCGCCACTAGTGAACTGCGCAGTCCAGTTGGTTTCCGGCTTGCCCAGCAGGCCACGACCGGCGAGGAACAGCGAGTTGCGCTCCTGGGTCGACAGCCATGGGCTGGCCGCCATTTGGTCCGAAAGCTCGAACAGGCGCTCTTCACGCTTGCCCTTGGCCAAGTCGTTTTCTTCCAGCAAGGCCAGGATCATCGCCTGGTCACGCAGCGGGCTGCCGTAGTCGGCCAGCCATTCATTGGCCTTGCGGCGCACCGCCAGACCGGCCAGCAATGCCTGGTCGGCACGCGGCTGGTCGCCCATCTTCTGCAAGGCAATCGCCAACTGCACCAATGGCAGGCCGGAACGCGCATCGCTGCGGCGCTCGAACAAGCTGCGCAATGCCCCCAAAGGAGCCTGCTGACTGCGCGCCAGCACCAGCCCGGCATAGGCCTGCACGGCGAAGCGCGTGTGGTCGGCGTTATCGCTGTAGTCGACTTCAATCAGGTTGCGCTCCTGCACATACCGCAGCAGGCGTTCGCTGGCCTTTTTCAGCGCCTCAGGCGGTACGGCAAACCCCTGATCGCGGGCGCGCAGCAGGAAGTCGGTGACGTACGCCGTCAGCCAGTACTCTTCCTCGCCATCGGCGCCCCACAAACCAAAGCTGCCGTTGTAGCGCTGCATGCCGAGCAAGCGCTCGATACCCAGTTCGATCTTGCGTTTGCGCTCGGCATCCGGCTCGCCGGTCAAACCCAGGCGCGTCAAAACGGCAGCATCGGCATACAGCGACGGATACAGGCCGCTAGCGGTTTGCTCCAGGCAGCCATATGGGTAGGCCTTGAGCGCACGAATCTGCTCGCCCAGGTTCAACGGCGGACGGCTCGACAGGCTCAACAGCGCCTCACGCCCGGCCGGTTCAAACAGTGCCAGTTCGCTGTCCGGCAGGCTCCAGGCTTCGTCCTTGAGCACCGCGCGGTACTGCTTGAGCAGCGCCGGATAAGCCGGACGCACGCCCAGTGTCCATTCACGGGTAAACGCCGGCAGGTTCTCGCCGGGCAGGTCCAGGCCATTGACCGTGACCTTGATCTTGCCCTGGCCAAAGCCGCCCAGCGCACGCACCGGAATCTGCAAGGTGGTGCGCTGGCCCTGGGTCAGTTGCACGCTTTGCGAAGGCTCGCCCAACAGGGTCAGTTGACCCTCGGCGGTCAGTTGCACATCGAGCTTCTGTGCCTTGCCCGACAGGTTGGACAGGTCCAGCGCCAGGCGCGTCTGGTCGCCGCCAGCGAGGAAGCGCGGGGCCGACAGCTCGGCAATCAAGGGCGCGGCGATGACGGTCTTGGCTTCGGCCATGCCGTAGCGGTCATCGCTCCAGGCCTGGGCCATCAGGCGCAATTCGCCGTTGAAGTCGGGGATATTGACGCTGACTTCGCCCTCGCCTTTGTCGTTCAAGGTCACCGGTGCGCTTTGCAGGGCAACGATTGTGACGCTGGTGTCCGGGCGCTTGCCGCCCTTGGCCAGCGCCGCGTCACCACCAAAGGCCAGGCTGGCCAGGCGGCCCTGGCCGGCTTCGATCAACTGCCCGTAGATATCGAACTGGTCCACGCCATATGCCTTGCGGCCAAACAGACTGGAGTACGGATCCGGGGTCGGGTATTCGGTGATATTGAGGATGCCCACGTCCACCGCTGCCACCAGCACATGCACCTGTTTCGGCACGCTGCCATCGGCATTTTTTGCCGCGACCTTGACCGTCAGTGGCTGTTTGGGGCGCATTTTTTCCGGTGCCGTCAGGGTCAGGCCCAGTTTGCGCTGGGTGCGATCCAGCGGCAGGTGCAGCAAGCCCACGGCGCGTTTGGGGGTGATGTTGGCCTTGCGCTCGCCGGGACGGATCACCAGCGCACTTACATACAGGTCATGGCGCGACCATTTCGGGTCGAGCTTCACCGCAAAGCTCTTGCCTTCGGCCGGCACGTCGATCTCTTGCCACCACAGCGGGCCTTCGCTGGACTCCACCAACAGGTAGCCTTTACCGGCGGCCGGTGGGGTGACGGTGACGTTGGCCGTATCGCCATCGCCATACGCCGGCTTGTCCAGCGCCAGCTTGACCTGGTCGGGGCGCACGGCGCCGCCTTCGGTGTTGTCCTGGGCCTGGTAGCCGGCCCAGAAACGTTTGCTGCTGATCAGGCCGGTCTGCGGGTCTTCGACTTCGACGCGGTACGGGCCCCACTCCACCTGGAAGCTGACCTTGGCCGTGTCGCCCGCCTTGATGTTGACGGTCTGTTCATCGAGGTTGAGGAATTTCTCGTTGTAGTGATAGCTCCAGCCGTCGTTGTCCGAGTAGTTCCAGTAGTAGTCGCGGCGCTCACGGATCAGGCGGACCTTGAGGTTGTCGACGGCAAGTTTCTGGCCGTCCTGGTTGGCCAGCAGCACTTCGAACTCGGCCGGGCCATCGCCATCGGTTTCCTTGCCATCGAACAGGCCACGCAGGCCGGGCAGTTGCTCGGCCGGCCATACCGGCTGCACCAGGCGCCGGGTGATCGGGCGCCCGCCCGATTCTTGCAGGCTGGCCTGGACGATCAGTTGCAACGGTGACTTGGCCTCACTCCATTTGCTTTCCAGGGTGAGTTTTTCCTCGCCCTTGGCGTCGAGCACGCTTTCATCGAGTTCAAAATCCTGGCTCAGCTCTTCTTCGGTTACCGAACCAAACTCATAACCGGGCAGCGACTTGATCGCCTCACGCAACGGGCGCACATACACTTGCCCGCTCAGGCGATTGCCCGCCGCCGGGGCGCCGTAGAGGTAGCGACCGTTGACCTCGATGACGGCGTTGTCTGCCGGGCTCAACGGCGTGTCACTGCCCTTGAGTTCCAGGGCCAGACGCTCAGGCAGGAAGTCTTCGACGAGAAATTCATACAGCTGCGGCTTGCCGTCACCCAGGTCAAACACCAGTTGCCAGCGCCCGGTCGGCGCTTCGCCGGCCAGTTGCAGTTGGTATTGATAGAGGCCCGAAGCATCGGCATCCCACACGAACTTGCGGCTGACCTGTTCATCCGGGCGGCGTACTTCGACACTCACCGGTTGCGGCTTGACGGCATTGCCGTCCTTGTCGCGCAGCAGCGCATTGAGCAGCACGGTTTCGCCAGGGCGGTACAGATCGCGCGGGCCGAATACGAAGAATTGCAGCGGGTGGGCCGGCTGGCCGCCGATATCGAACTCGGCCAGGTCCAGGGCCGCGCTGTCCAGGCGCAGCAGGCTGGTTTGCTCACCCTGCTTGGCCAGCAGCACCTGGGCCTTTTTCGGCAGCGGCAACTCGGCGTGGCCGCCCTTCTCCGTCTTGCCTTGGCCCAGCACGCGGCCTTCGGCATCGAGGATTTCCAACTCGACGCCATCCAGCGCCTTGCCGCCTTCCAGTGCCTGGGTAAATACATCCAGGCGGTTGGCGTAACGGTGCACCGACAGGCCGATATCACTGAGGGTGAACAGCGTGGCCGGTTGCGAATAGTTGTAGGTGCCCGAGGCACGCATCACCGCCAGGTACACGCCCGGCTGTTGCAGTTGCTTGAGGCCGGCGATGGGCAGCAGCAGGGTTTCGCGGGTGTTGCGCGCAGGATTGAGGTCGAAACGGCCACCGTACACCAGGTCGGCCATGGGCAGCAGTTCGCGGGATTCATAGCTTTGCAGGCTGGTATTGCGACCCCATTGGGCGAGGAAGGCCGGCAGCGATTCGGGTTTGATGCGGAAGAATTCGACGTCGATCTTGTCGACATTCAGTGCGATCACCGGCAAACCTTCGGCCAAGCGAGTCGGCAACAACGTGCCACGGCTGGCGAAGCCGACGGTGGCTTGCAGGTCGCGGGTTTCCAGGCGGCTGACGTACTCGGCGGCGAGCTTGGCGTCATTGACCCCGCGCACCCCTGCATCCACGGTCAACACCAGTTTGCGCTGGGGCTCCAGGTGGCGCAGGCGCAGCTCCATCAGGTTGTCGGAAAGCTCCCAGGCACCGTCGACCTTGCCGGACTTGCTGTCCACCAGGTGCAGCTTGTCGGCGAACTTCTGGTCCGGGTCCAGCGGGATCGAAAAACTCACCGACAAGGTGCTGGCACCATCGAGTTGCACCTCGGACACGTCCACCACGCTTAACTCACGGCCGGCATAACGCTGCTTGAGTGCCGCCACGTCTACCGCGGCCTTGGCCTGCTTAGGCGCAGTCACCGCCGCCGCTGGAGCCGTAGGTGCAGCCGGTTTGTCGGAAGAATCGCAGGCGCTCAGCAGGGCCAGCGCGCAGGCCAGGAACAATCCTTTGTTAAGCATGGGGCACTCGTTGTGAGGGTGTCTGAGGGGTGAACTATATATCAGCGCCAGCCAAGTGGCTGCGGCACTGGTCACATTGACCGACGGAGGGAGGTTTGGTTCTGTGTGCAACCTAAAGGCAACGCTGGATCAAATGCAGGAGCTGGCTTGCCTGCGATGGCCATAGGTATCTACACAACTTTCAGAAACTGACGAACTCTCCTGTGGCGAGCGGGCTTGTCGGAACGCCGCATCGCCCGCGCTGGGCTGCGAAGCAGCCCCAAAACCAGCCGCTGCGGTGTATCTGGTACAACGCATTCGGCTTATTGGGGCTGCTTCGCAGCCCAGCGCGGGGCAAGCCCGCTCGCCACAACTGCGCTATCTGCCTGGGT
>NZ_JAAQWU010000033.1:0-53608 GCF_012985695.1 Pseudomonas sp. WS 5027
TGATTACATCGAGATGTTCTACAACGCAAAACGCCGCCATAGTTTCAACAATCAGCTGTCACCGGTAGAGTTTGAAAAGCGTTACGCAATGAGTTTGCAAGGTGTCTAAAGAATCCGGGGCGATTCATACAGCTTCGCGTTCGACGCCAAAGACACTCAGGTAGCCGCTGTTACACACCACCAACTTCGCTTGGCGATCACGCACATAGATGGGGTGCGGCGTGCCATCGATCAGCACGCGCATGAACTCTAATTGATCACTCAGGGCAATTTCGGCCTGCCTGCGCGTGTGCATCAGCCTGCTTAGGTAAGCGATCCACACCATTGCCACCAGCAACAGCAAGGTTGCCAGGGCGAACCCCTGAAGGATCACCGTGCGGTTGCGCAGCCAGTAGCTGTCATCCACGGCAATGTCGCTGCGCCAGCGGTTGGTGACTTCATCCAGCTCTTCGGGCGGGATGCTGAGCAAGGCTTTTTCCAGGATCGAATACAGCTCAAGGGAACCGCGAGAGGTGGCGAACGCCGTGCGTGCCAGTTGCGTGCCCACGGTGCTGGTGATGCGTAGCTGCTCCCGGTGATCGCGCGCGATCATGTAGCGGGCGATGATCAACGAATTGACTCCCGCGTCCGCCTTGCCATCGGCAACCAGCGCCATCACTTCCTGGGCGTTACGCGCCTCCACCAGCTTAATACTTGGGTAGTTCTCGATCACCAGGTCCCGTACCGGATTGCCATGTATCACCGCCAGCCGTTTGCCCGCCATCTCGTCCAGAGTGCTCGGGCTAGAGGGTGAGGTGCCACTGACCAACACATACGGGGTGTTCAGGTAGGGGCGGGTAAAGCGCAGCACCCCCTCGCGCAAAGTACTTGGCGTAAGCGTAATCAGCAGGTCGGCCTCGTTCTCACGCACTTTATCAACCATGTCGGACACTGAAACCGCACGCTGCACTTCGAACTTCAAACCGGTGCGCAGTGAAACCTTGGCCAGCACATCGGCACTGATACCGCGAAACTCGCCCTCTTCATTGAAGAACGACAGCGGCAAGAAACTGTCATCAACTGCTACCCGCACCGACGGATGCGCATCCATCCAACGTTGTTCACTGGCGCTGAAGTGCAATGCAGTACGCCCGGGCATACTGCTGCCACCGGCACTCCAGCGTCGCTGGATATTCATGCGTTCGCTGATCGGAATCGCCGCCAGCGCGCTATTGAGCACGCGTTGTATCCGCGTATTGTCGTGGGTCATAGCAAACGAGAAGTTGCTGGCTTCTATTTGGGAGAAGTCAGCCAACTGCACATTGTTCAAATAATTCTTGTTGATCAGAAAATTAGCGCTGAGGGCGTCGCCCAGGTACACGTCGGCGCTGCCGAAGGCCACCGCACCGATGGCACTCAAGGTCGAGGGAAACAGTTGCAAGGTAGCCTTGGGGTAAAACGCCTTTACCGCTTCGGGTGAAAGGTAGTGATACTGCATCGCGATTTTCTTGCCCGCCAGGTCAGGGGACAGTGCCTGGCTCTCGCCCAATCGTGTCACTAATGCCGGCATGTCTTCGGCATAGGCGGTCGACAGCAACAGGCCGGCATCGGCGGCCTCATAGCCGTTTGCGATGCCCAGAAAATCCACCTCCCCGCGCTTGAGCCCGTCGATCACCTCGGCACGCGTGGCATATCGGCGTACCTGCACCTGGACGCGCAATAGTTCACTCAATAGCTGCGCGTAATCAGCCGTCACACCTTCATAGTCCCGACCATTGTTGACCATGCCCATGGGCGCATAGTCGGGGCTGGAATCGCCAAGGACCAATACATTCTTGCTGCGCAGCCAGCTCCAGTCAGCCTCGGTAAGCACAGCATGGTAACCATCGACACCGGAGCGGCCCAGCACTTGGAAAGTGCCAACCGGCGAGTCCGCCAGGACCGTACCGTTCAGCGCAATGCCAAGTACCAGTAGCGCTATCCACTTACGTAAGAACAGGCTCATCAGATCAGGTTATTACGTTTAGCAAAGTCAGCGAGGTAGACCACAGACTTGACATTGAGCTTTTCGATCAAGCGCGTTTTATAAGTGCTGACGGTCTTGTTACTTAGCAGCATGGCGTCACCGATTTCCTTGTTGCTCAACCCTTGGGACAACTGTTGCAAAATTGTCAGTTCACGATCAGAGAGGCGCTGGATCAACTCCAAGTCGGTGGTTTCGACATCACTGCGGCGCACCGAACTGTTGGCCAGGTTGGGGAAGAAGGTATATCCGTCCATAACCGCCTTGATCGCTTTAATCAGTTCATTCAGGTCATTGGTCTTGGAGATATAGCCGGCGGCACCGGCTTTCATGCAACGCATTGAGTAGAACAGCGGCGATTGGGAGGTCAGAACCAGGATCTTACACTTGAGGCCCAGTGCGCAGATGCGCGCAATGACTTCCAGCCCATCCAACTTGGGCATGGCGATATCCAGAACGATCAGGTCGGGTTCGTGCTCGCGCGCCATCTGCACCGCGTCTGCCCCGTTGTCGGCTTCGGCAACGACGTCGAAATGCTCCTGTTTCAAGAGCATTTTGACCGAAGATCGAATAAAGGGGTGGTCATCCACAACTAACGCTTTAAACATAACTACCTCTGCGAGACACACCGGAATGCGCCGATGGTGCATACGCCCGTCGCGTAAATAAAACAGTGGAAAAAGTGATCGTTCGATACGAAGCTCAAAATACACGAGCTCGATTCAAGTGTAGAGAATATCTGGAATATCTCAGGTGTTATCCAGCCCCGCGCGCTGACCGGCAAGGTGTGTTTCAAGCCACACCAGCAACCGATGCCCCGCCATTGGCCGGGCCAGGTAAAATCCCTGCCCGATTTCACATCCCAGGGCCAAAACACCCTCATGGGCGCGCTGAGTGCCAATGCCTTCGATCACCAAGCTCATGTCCAGCGAGCGAGCCAATGCCAAGGTACTGGCGACCATGGCCCGACTGAGCGGTTCGCCAATATGGCGAACGAACTCGCCGTCGAGTTTAAGTTGATTGAAGGGGAGTTGGCAGAGCAGTTTGAGCGATGAAAAGCCCATGCCAAAATCATCGATGGCTAAGCCGCAGCCGAGCATCCGTAAACGAAGCAGGTTTTCCTGGATTCGTGGTGAGATATCCAGTAAGCCGTTCTCCGCCAGTTCGAACAACAACGTGGAGCCGGGAAGGCCATGGCGCAGCAACGCCTGCTGGATATGCCCCATCAACTCGTTGTTGAGCAATTGCGAGGCATGCAGGTTAAACGCCAGTTCAAGCTGAGTCTGCTGACGGCGCAACACCCCCAGAAGGCTCAGGCCTTGCTCAAGAAGTTGTATGAACATCTGGTCGATCAAATCGTAGGCCATAACGGCAGCCAGAAACTCCGCCGGCAATAGCACGCCCCTGGTTGGATGCTCCCAGCGCGCCAACACCTCCACACCCGCGAGGCGCCCGGTGCCCAGCATGAACTTAGGCTGAAACCAGGCACGAAACTCACCCAATGCCAAGCCTTGGTGAATCTCCTGCTCAGTGGGCAATGCTTTGGAGAACGACGGACTTACCGATGGCATATGCCGTGGGCAATAACCGCGCAATAACTGCCGCAGGGCGCGCAACTGCAATGGCTGGGTCAACACACCCAACACTTGCAGACCGGAAAGACAACGCATATGGACCACCGCCCGGCGTAACGCGGGATGTAACTCACTGCAAAAGACAACCGCACGCGCTAAGCCTGCCTGTCTGGCGCGCTGCAGGAACTCCAGGCAGTCAAGGCTCCTGTCTGCTACGTCACAGAGCACGATGTCGACCCCGCCGCCCGCCTGCAATTGCGCCATGGCGTGTTCGCCGTCACAGGCCTGAAGCACAGCTGGCAACCCCAGCTGATCAAGCATCTTGATCAGAACGCTGCGTTTGAATCGTTGGCTTTCCAAAACGAGGATGCGGGGGGGAGCCATGCCTATCAACTGCCATGCAGGAGCGAAGGCGGTGATAATGACTAGCAATAGTCCGAACTTGAAAAGGAAGCGTCCTGTCGATTTGTAGGAAGTTTCCTAGAGAGGCCCCAAGGAAGCTTCCTGCCGTTGGCACACTGGGCCACATTCACTGCGTTGCTGTCGAGCCGGGCCGAGTTGCTGACCTGGGGCATGCTGGGCAGTAAAACCTCCTGAGTCCATACGACCGTTCGTCGCACCAGCAAGTTTTTTCTAAACCTTTGTCGCCCTGAAAATTCAGATTCAGGGCGGGGCTCGTTCCCCGGCATGTATTTATTACCTGGAGGAACCCATCATGAGCCGCATGGCTATCCGGTTACGCACCGCCACTTTCGCGATGCTGCTGGGCCTCGGCGCCAGCAATGCTTTCGCCCAAGGGCCTGCCGAATTCATCGAACAAGCCTCGGCCAAAGGCATGGCTGATATCGAAACCAGCCGCATGGCCCACGCCAAGACCTCGTCCCAGGAAATCAAGGACTACACCATCGAGGTCATCAACGAACGCACCTTGGCCAATCAGCATTTGGCGGCCATTGCGAAAAAGCTCGACTTGCCGGTGGCGCCTCGCGACCAGATCGTCGACAAGGCCGAAACCCTGATGCCTGAGCTGACCGATGGCGACTCTTTTGACGCCGCCTACACGGCCCAGCAGGTCAAGGCCAACGAAGATGCAATCGCGCTGTTCAAGCAGCAAGGCGCGGCGTCGGACATCCCCGAAATCAAGGCATTGGTCGACGAAACCTTGCCTAAGCTGGAAACCCGTCTGGAAAAAGCCCGTGCGCTGGCTTCGTCGTACGGCAAGAGCCGTCGCGGCGACGGTTGATGGTGGGTACGTTCTTGAGAACGGCGGTTGGATTGATTCCAACCGCCGTTTTTTTACGGTGCGCGACCGTTCAGCAGGTCAACCGTGGCGGATCGAACCCATGCCCGGGCCGGTGGGTCACTGTCTTATCATCCCGTTGAATGGACGCGCGACCATGAACCTGACCCGTACCCTTTGCCTGGCCTGCTGCCTGGTACTTCTGCAGGGCTGTTTCGACAGCTCGAACAACGAAACCCAGGACAACACCGATGGCAGCAAATCATCGGTGCAAATGAAGGACTCCAAGGCTGACCAGCCATAGCGTCACGGGGTCGTCAAAACAGCGACCGGGTCGGCTCGCCATCCTCCAGCGTGAGCAAGTACTGCTTGGCCTCCAGGCCACCGGCAAACCCGGTGAGCCGGCCTGACGCGCCAATCACCCGATGGCAGGGCGCGACGATTGAAATCGGATTGCGCCCATTGGCTGCCCCCACCGCACGCACCGCTTTCGGGCTGCCAATCTGCATGGCTATCTGGCTGTAGCTGCGGGTTTCACCGAAGGGAATGGTCAACAGCGCGGCCCAGACTTTTTTCTGGAACTCGGTGCCTTCGAAATCCAGCTCCAGATCGAAGCGGTTACGGGTGCCGGCAAAATACTCATTCAACTGGCGCTCGGCCTGCAGCAGCGCTGGATTGTCGCTGACCTCCACCAACTCGCCCAGGCGCACGCGGTTGGCGCGCTCGGTTTCCCACAAGATGGCGGCGAGCTTGCCGTTGCGCGCGACCAGGGTCAATTGGCCGACGGGGGAGGGCATGAGTTTGTATTCACACGGCATGAGCGGGCTCCTTGTTGGGCGGACCATTTAGCAGGCGGGCTTGTACTTTAGCGCTCATCGCTCCTGCGGGAACTACGTTTCTTGCGGTCAAATTCGCTAGTGTCACCGCTCTTGCTGCAGCACTTTCAGCGCTGCCGAAGCCAGGAACCCGGAGCGGCTTTTTTCTTCCGGGTGATGCAGCACGTATTCATCAATGCGGTTGAGCAGATAGCCCGGCAAGGTGATGTTGAGTTTTTGCGCCTTGCCCAGGTACTTGGTCACATCGATGTCCACTACCGCCCAGATGCAGCCAGCGTATAGAGGGTTGGCCGCGTGATGGGTGACTTTTTGCGCGCTGGGAATTGGTGCGCCATCCTCCGCCAGCAGCTCGAAGTGACCTTCAATGGCCTCCCGTGCCATGGCCATGGCGTCATCCAGGTCATCTCCGGCAGAGAAACACCCAGGGATGTCGGGGATTTCCACACCCCAGGCGTGGTCGTCGTCACCCGTTGAAATTGCAATCGGATACAGCATGTTCGTGATTCTCCCAGGAGCGCTCAACCGAGCAGAGCTTGCTTCAAAATGCTCTTGGCGGTCTTGTCCAACAGCTCTTTCCTGGGATGGGGAATAGTCACCAGCCCAGGCTTGGTTGGATGTTTGAAATGATGATGGCTGCCCCTGACGCGTGCCAGGTACCAGCCGTCTGCGACGATGTGGCCTATCAAGTATCGGCTATCCACATCACCTCCTTGTGGTGTGTTGGTAGTGACTATAACCACTGAAAAGAAATTATCAACACTCTACCTACCAAACGGCAGCGGTAGGTCGTTCAAGAAGTGTAAGGGCGAATGCCGGGGCTGCCGGATGGAGGTATTGCACGGTTTTACGGGTAGGGGCGGCTAAGCAGGCGGGGATTGATGGGTAAAATCCGGGCGTAAAAAAACCGGCGTCATGAGCCGGTTTTTTTCATTCCCCACCAAAAACGATTGGCTGTGGGAACACAAATATGTGGAGCGGGTAGAGGGAATCGAACCCTCAACTAAAGCTTGGGAAGCTTTCGTTTTGCCACTAAACTATACCCGCTCAAAGCGGCTGACTTTGTACCAGATGTGCGCGGCGATTTGAAGTTTTTCTTTGAAAAATGTGCAAGTTGCGAGCGTCCGTCCAAGCTTTCAGCCAACCCTGGGCAGTGACACAGCGTCATACCCGCCCAGGGTCCGGCCTTTAAATTGCCAGTGCATGCACAGCCTGCCCCTGGTGATACCGCAGTCGATTCACCGACTGTTCCGGTTTCAAAAAGCTCATCAATGCCTTCCGGCTGTCGTTGCACGCGGCCTTGTGCTCCATATCCAGAAAGTGTCCGGTGGCCTGGATGGTGCCAAAGCTGCTGTTGGCCACATGTTGGCCAAACAGTCGGGCATCCTCGGCGCTGGTGTATTCGTCCCATTCACCATTCAAGAACAACACCGGAATGTCGATCTGCCGCGCCGCCTTGAGGTAGCACTGGCGGTCGCTGTTGAGGACCTGGCTGATGTGGAAGTGCATCTGCCCATACTCGTGCTCGGCCAGGGTGCTGACGTGCCGATAGTTGAAGCGCTTGAACAGCGGCGGCAGGTGTTTGCCGATGGTGCTGTTGACCAGATGCCCAACGCTGTGGCGATCGAGATTGCCGAGATAGTCGACGCCGCGCTCCAGGTAGTCGCGCATCGGCGCGTTGATCACCGGGGAGAACGAGCTGATGACGGCTTTTTCCACTCGGCGAGGTCGTTGCGCAAGGGCAACGAGGGTGGCGACACCGCCCCAGGAGAAGGACAGCACATGTTCGGCGGCGAAGTGGTCAATGAGTTCCAGGAGGATCTGGCCTTCACTGTCTTTCGTCAGCATTTGCTCATGACGGTTGTGGGCTTTGGAGCGACCGGCGTAGGGCTGATCGTATAAAACCACATTGAACTGCGGATACAGGCTTTTCACGGTCTGGGCGAAAGACGCGGTGGTGGCCATGGAGCCGTTGACCAGGATGATGGTCTTTTGAGCAGCGTCCGCGCGATAGAACTCCGTGTAAACCCGATACTGACCCTGTATATCCAGCACAGCGATTTCTGGCCTCATGTCGTAAGACTCCTGGCAAGCGGGTGGTGCGCGCAGATCACTCTGCACGAGCTTTGTGACAGGTAGGCATACGCCTGGAAGGGAGGCCCATGTCGGTCCGATGAAACTGGCCGACGGGTGTTGTTATGGCGGGCAGCTTGCCTGCAACACCCGCAATCCTAGGAGTGCGGGCAGGCAATATGTTTCTTGGAAGAGGCTGTGACTTGCCAGTCAGATTGCGGCTGGCGTTTTGATTCAAGCAGGAGGCGGGCCAGGTCGCCAGTTTCACCCCGCGGTTTTGGCGATCACCGGCCCAACGGTCATATCTGGCGGATTTCAGCCTCGGTCAGCGGCCGATACTGGCCGGGGGCGAGCTGTTCATCCAGCACCAGCGGCCCCATGCGCTCGCGGTGCAGGCGCGTGACCTTGTTGTTGAAGTGCCCGAACATGCGCTTGACCTGGTGATAACGCCCTTCAATGATGCTCAGGCGCGCACTTTTGGGGCTCAGCACCTGCAACTCGGCCGGTTGAGTGGTCAGGTCCTCGAAGGCGAAGTACAGGCCGGCGCTGAAGGTTGCGGCATAGTCCGGGCCAATCTCCTGTTCGGTCTCGACGTAGTAGACCTTGGGCAGCTTGGTCTGAGGCTGGGTCAGGCGTCGCGACCACTGGCCATCATTGGTCAGCAGCAGCAGGCCGGTGGTGTTGAAGTCCAGGCGCCCGGCGATATGCAGGTCGTCCTTGTCCGCTTCATCCAGCAGGTCGAGGACGGTGGGGTGTTGCGGGTCGATGGTGGCACTCACGCAGCCTGGCGGCTTGTGCAGCATGAAATAACGTGCGGGTTTGCCTGCTTGCAGGACTTGCCCATCACACTCCACACGGCTGAACTCGCGAACGTCATGCCGCGGGTCGTTGACCGGCTGTCCGTCGACCTGGATCCGTCGCTCCGCCAGCAACAGGCGCACCTGCTGGCGATTGAAACGCGGCAGGTTGCTGAGAAATCGGTCGATACGCATTACTGGGGCTCGGCCCCGCGCAATCGGGCATCGACCTGGGCACAGCGCGGGCACAGGCAAGCCTTGTTGCGAAGCTCCACGGGCAGGGCTTCGAGCACCTTGGGGTCGATGGTGACGCTGTAGCACCAGCAGGCGCGGTCAGCGGTGCGCGGGTCGGCCAGGGCGCAGTCGTTGCGGGCGCCGCAGGCCGGGCAAAGTGTGGGAGTGGTCATCGGTCGGTTCAGGCGTGATTCAGTCGAGATTGCGGTGAAACCCGGTATACCTGGCACGATACAGCCCCGAGCGGTTTATTGCGCCACAGATGTATCAATCTATGTCCAGATCGCACCAGATTCTGTTTTTGATGTCAGATATTTCGTCATTTAGCGAAAGCTGTTTGTCGCCCTCCAGCGTCGCTGGTGTGTGCTCTTCCGCGGTCCAGGAGGCCGCCATGTATCGTCGAATGCTCCTTACCGCTGTGCTCGGCTTGACCCTTTCTGCTTGTGTGCCTTATTACGATGGAGGCTCCAGCTACTACCGATCCGAAGTCTATACCGCGCCCGCGCCGGTCTATTACTACGGCGGCGGTCCGTCTTACCAGTATCGGCGCGGCTATTACGCACCGCCACCGCGCTACTACCCGGCACCTCGTTATTACCAGCCGGCGCCCCGTTACTATCAAGCAGGGCCAAGGGCGGGTTACCGGCCCTATCCGAGCCAGGGTTGGGGTGATCATCGAGGTTACAGTGGTCATGGTCGAGGCGATGGCCGTGGCGGTGATCATGGCCGGGGCCGCGGTGGGCACCGGTAAACAACTAATCCTTTAAACGGCGCTTAATGCGCCGTTTTTTATGGGTGACCGTTCGTCTTCACTGTCATATTTAACAGCTATCTTGCGCGCCCTTCTCGGACTCTACTAAGTGGCAATACCTCAGCAGCGCAATGGAATGACACATGATCAGCCGGGGATTCATTCTATGTTTGCTAGGCGTTTTACCAATCGCTCATGCCAGCGCAGAGTTCGGCTGCCCCTATCCCTCGTCGATCAAGCGAACCGGTGGTTATTTTCAAAGTGACAACGGTGCCTGGAAAAGTCCCAAGGTCGAGTTTCCGGGGTTTGTGGACACGTTTGTCGGCGCTGTTTTTACGCCGACCGAGGCAGGGGAGCGCAAGCGAGGCCATCTGGAATACTGCACCTACAAGGCGGCCAACAACCAGTGGGTCAACCTCAGGTTCCAGGCGCCCGAGCCCCGTCCCAGCATGTCACTGAGCGATTCCACCCACTGGGTGGCGGCCCGTGGGCCGTTTGACCAGCAAATCTATGTGTGTACAGACAGCCAGCCCGACAACTGTTCGTTCACCCTAGATAACCCCAAAAACTAGGCAGCTGCTTGAGACCGGTCTGTCATACGTCAGACAAGTCCGCCAGCGGGTGCCGTCCTTCCCAGGCCTTGTGAAAGTGCGCCTCGACCACGGCCTCGGGAATGCGGTTGATATCCGGCCAATGCCAGTGGGGCTGCTGATCCTTGTCGATCAGACGTGCCCGCACCCCTTCACTGAACTCCGGATGCCGACAGCAATTGAGGCTCAACGTGTACTCCATCTGGAAAACCTCTGACAGCGACAAGTGGCGCGCCCGTCGGATCTGCTCCCACACCAGGTGCGCGGTCAGCGGGCAGCCCTCGCTCAATGTCTTGCCGGCCCGGCTCAACAACGGGTCGGCATGCTCGCGCAATGGGCTCAATGCGCGCCAGGCGCAGCGCACATCGCCCACATCCAGCCATTCGTCGATTTGCTGGCGTCGTGGCAACCACTGCGGTTCAGGCTGCTGGCTGACGGCTTCCTGGGCCAGGGCCTTGAACAGGCTGTTGAGTTGCATCGCCGTCTGCTCCTGCCAATTGAGCTGCAGCAAACCTTCGAGCATCTCATCTTGTTGTTCATCCAGCAGGAAGCGATCGGCCAAGCCCAGGTCCAGGGCGTCGCGACCATTCATCTGGGCGCCGGTCAGGCCGAGGAACAGGCCGAGCTTGCCGGGCAGTCGGGAGAGGAACCAACTGGCGCCAACATCCGGGTACAAGCCGATGCTGATTTCCGGCATGGCCAAGCGGCTGCTGGGTGTGACCACACGGATGGCCGCGCTTTGCAACAACCCCATGCCACCGCCCAGCACATAGCCATGGCCCCAGCAGATCAGTGGTTTGGGGTAGGTATGCAAGCGATAGTCGAGACGATATTCCGCCGCAAAAAACTGTGCGGCCAGCGGCGGTACTTCACCCGGCTGCTCACGACAGGCCTGGGCCAGGCTGCGCACTTCGCCGCCGGCGCAGAACGCCTTGGGGCCGTTGCCGCGCAGCAGCACGCAGACGATTTGCGGATCCCGGGCCCAGTGGTCCAGGCGTTCGCCCAGGGCCAGGATCATCGGGAGGGAGAGGGCATTGAGGGACTTTTCCGCATCCAGGCTGGCGATGCCGATACGGGCCCCATCTGTGCCAGTGAGCTCTTCGAAGTGCAGATTCATCATGACCTCAATCGGTAAATTGAACGTTGAGTATGATCCCTTCGTGGGAAAGCGCCGGTTCTGCGTCAGATCAATTGACAAGTGGGGTGGGCTTTCCTAGGGTTCGCCCACTCTTTTTACATGATGTGTTTCTGATGACTTCCGACGACCGTATCAAACTCGAACCGAGCTGGAAACACGCCCTGCGCGAGGAGTTCGAGCAGCCCTACATGAACGAGTTGCGCGAGTTCCTGCGCCAGGAGCATGCGGCGGGCAAGGAAATCTACCCGCCGGGCCCGTTGATCTTCAATGCGCTCAACTCCACGCCGCTGGACAAGGTCAAGGTGGTAATCCTCGGCCAGGACCCCTACCACGGCCCGGGCCAGGCCCATGGCCTGTGCTTCTCGGTGCAACCGGGCGTGCCGACGCCGCCTTCGCTGCTCAACATCTATAAAGAGCTCAAGCGCGACCTCAATATCGACATTCCCAACCATGGCTGCCTGCAAAGCTGGGCCGACCAGGGCGTGTTGCTGCTCAACACCACCATGACTGTGGAACGTGCGACGGCCAACGCCCATGCGGGCAAGGGCTGGCAGTTCTTCACTGACCGGGTGATCGAAGTAGTCAGCGAGCATCAGCCGCACCTGGTGTTCCTGTTGTGGGGCGCCCATGCCCAGGGCAAGCAGAAGCTGATTGATGCGACCAAGCATTTGGTGCTGACTTCGGTGCATCCGTCGCCGTTGTCGGCGTATCGCGGGTTTTTGGGCTGCGGGCATTTCAGTCGGACGAACAAGTTTCTTGAGCAGAATGGCGAGACGCCGATCGAGTGGCGGTTGCCGCCCATCTAAGGCCCAGCACCAAAGGATGTGATAGCGGGATTGTGTGGGAGCGGGCTTGCTCGCGAAGGCGGTGGGTCAGTCAAGTATTTATCAACTGAGCCACCGCCTTCGCGAGCAAGCCCGCTCCCACATTAGGGTTGTGCCAGGTTTTAGACGGTGTCCGGCTGGCGGTTCCAGTGGCGGAATAACGGTTCCGCCAGGAACAGCACAAACAACAGCCGCATCACTTGCATCGCCGTGACCAAGGGCACCGACAGTTGCAAGGTCTCGGCCGTGAGGCTCATCTCGGCAATTCCACCGGGCATCATGCCCAACGTCAGTGAACGCAGATCCAACTGCGTTAGCGCACTCAAACCTACCGCCGCCAGGGTGGCGATCAACATGGTCAGCACTGTGCCGATCAAGGTGCGGCCCATGAATGCTGGCGCCCGCCGAAAGAACTGCCGGTTGAAGTGGCAACCCAGGCCGCTACCGATCAACCATTGGCCGATCTGGCTGCCGCCATCGGGCAGGCCAATGTGCAAATCCCAGGTGATGCTGGCGATGGCGCTGACCAGCAACGGCCCGAACAACCAAGGGTTGGGCTGGTGCAGACGCTGCCAGCCCCAGGCGACCAGGGCGCCAATGGGAAACAGCAGGGCCAGCCAGGCCCAATCCACGTGGGCCGGGTGAAATTGCGGCGCGCCGCCGCCCAGCAAATACTTGAAGATCGCCGGTACGCACAACACCACCAACAACACCCGCAGACTCTGGCCTGCCGCCACGCGGCTGAGCACCGCGCCATTACGCGCGCCGAGGTTGACCATTTCACCGGAACCACCCGGCATACTCGAGAAAAACGCCGTGGCACGGTCTTCACCGCTGCGGCGCATCAACCACACGCCGACAATGCTCGACAGGCTGGTGACCAGCGCGCCGAAGAAGATCAGGCCAAAGTGGCTCATCACCTGCTCGATCACCAACGGGGTGAAGTGCAGGCCAATGCCGATGCCCACTACCCATTGGCCACATTTACGCCCGCCGGGTATTTCGCCCAACTGCCAGGGCGTGAGGCAACGCACCAGGATGATCGCCAGCAACGAGCCGACCATATACGGCAAAGGCCAGCCGACCAGGCTGGCCAGGTAACCGCCGGCCAGACCGACCAGCGGTGTTCCCCACCATTGTTTAAAGGTGACTTCAGACATCGGCCACAGCGCGACGCTGCAAGGAGCGTTTGCGCCAGATACGCAGCAATGGCACCAGCAGCATGATGGCGGTCAGTACCCAGACGCCGAAGGTGATCGGGCTCGACCACAGGATCTCCAGTGCGCCATTAGAGATCGACAGTGCACGACGCAGGTTCTGCTCCATCAGACCGCCGAGGATAAAACCCAGCAGCAGCGGCGACAGCGGGAAGTCCAACTTGCGCAGGATGTAGCCGAAGATGCCGATGGCGATCATCAGGAACAGGTCGAAGGTGGTGGCGTGCACGGCGTAGACGCCAATCGCGGTGATGATCGCGATCACAGGCACCAGTGCCCAGTTCGGCACGGCAAGGATGCGGGTGAAGATGCGGATCATCGGGATGTTGAGGATCACCAGCATGATGTTGGCGATAAACAACGAAGCGATCAGGCCCCAGACGATGTCTGGTTGCTGTTGGAACAGCAGCGGGCCTGGCGTGATGTTGTACAGCGACAGTGCGCCGATCATCACTGCCGTGGTGCCCGAACCTGGAACGCCGAGGGTTAGCATCGGCACCATGGCACCGCAGACAGACGCGCCGATGGCGGTTTCCGGAGCGGCCAGGCCACGCATGTCGCCTTGGCCAAACTTACCGCTGGCGCCGGCGATGCGTTTCTCGGTCATGTAGGCAACGGCCGAGGCCATGGTCGCGCCTGCACCTGGCAAGACGCCGATGATAAAGCCCGATACACCGCAACGGATGTTCACGGTCAACACCGACAAGGCTTCCTTGACGTTGAACATCATGCGACCGGTGGCTTTCACTGCTTCCTGGCCACGGTGGGTTTTCTCCAGGAGCAGTAGGATCTCGCTGATAGAGAACAGTCCCAGCACCAACACCACGAACTGGATGCCGTCGGTCAGGTGGATGTTGTCGCCGGTAAAACGGTACACACCACTGTTGGCGTCGATGCCCACGCAGGCAAGGAACAGGCCGATCAACGCCGAGACAAAGGTTTTCAGCGGCTTGTCACCGGCCATGCCGCCCAGGCAGACAATCGCAAACACCATCAGTACGAAATATTCCGCCGGACCGAAGGCAATCGCCCACTTGGCCAGCAGCGGCGCGAACAGCACCATGCCGCAGGTGGCGATAAACGCACCGATGAACGAACTCCAGGCGGACAACGACAGCGCCACGCCGGCCATGCCTTTACGGGCCATCGGGTAGCCGTCCAGGGTGGTCATCACGGTGGAGGCTTCGCCCGGGATGTTCAGCAGGATCGAGCTGATCCGGCCGCCGTATTCGCAGCCCAGGTACACGGCTGCCAGCAGGATCAGCGCCGACTCCGGCGGCAGGCCCAGGGCAAACGCGATGGGAATCAACAGTGCCACGCCGTTGATCGGACCCAGGCCCGGCAGCAGGCCGACCACGGTGCCGATCAGGGTGCCGCACAGTGCGGTCACCAGGTTATAGGGGCTCAGCGCGACGCCGAAACCCTGGCCCAAATAGCCAAAAGTATCCATATCAGTTCTCCAGAACGTCGAGCAGACCGAGGGGCAGTGGCACGTCCATGGTTTTATCGAACAGCAGATAAAGACCGATGCTCATCAAGGTGATGATCACCGCACTGGGCAACCAGCGGCCGCCATACAACCGTGCCATCGGAATACCGATCAGCATGCTGCTGAGAATGAAACCCAGGGATTCGAAAGTGCCGGCAAACACCAGCAGCAAGGCCACGCAGATCCCGATCTTGATCAGGGTCGGGCGGTCCAGCGCCGGTTCATCGTCGGTGTGTTTGGTCGGTTGCGGGCGAATCAGCATGTAGAGCAGTGCCAGCCCCATTAGCCCGATCAACAACAGCGGGAAGGCCCGAGGCCCTACGGGCTCGTAGGAAAAGGCCGCCTGATATGGCCAGGCCATCAGCGCCAGGCCGATACAGGCCAGTAACATCACGGCAGCGAAAATGCGTTGTAAGAGCATGGAAAACTCCAAGGCCACCTTTGTAGGAGCGAGCTTGCTCGCGAAAAACGTCAACGAAAACGCGGCTCATCGGGTTTGACGCGGCGCTCTCACGTTCTTCGCGAGCAAGCTCGCTCCTACAGCGGCATTACATGACAGGGGGCGATTACTGGATCAGGCCGAACTCTTTGGCCAGCACTTTGTAGTCAGCCACCTGTTTCTTCACGTAGGTGTCCAGCTCCTGGCCGGTCATGGCAAAGGGGAACAGCTCGCGCTGGTCACGCAGCTTGGCGAACTCTTCAGAGGCCAGCAGTTTGTCGAAGGCGGCTTTCCACCAGGCGTAGTCTTCATCGCTGACCTTTGGCCCGAGGTAGAAACCGCGCACCACTGGCCACACGATGTCGTAGCCTTGTTCCTTGGCGGTCGGAATGTCTTTCATTTCCGGCTCATCGAGGCGGTTTTCCGCGAACACGGCCAGCAGGCGCATATCGCCGCTCTGAATGTGTGGCATGGAGTCGGAGATGTCGGTACTGCCCACCTGAATGTGACCGCCGAGCAGGGCAGTGGCGATTTCACCGCCGCCTTCGAGGGCCACATAACGCAGGTCACGGGGGTTGATCCCGGCGGCCTTGGCGATCAGGGCGGTCTGCATCCAGTCCTGGCTGCCGACAGTGCCGCCGGAGCCAATCACCACTTTGCTCGGATCTTTCTTCAGGGCTTGTACCAGGTCATCGAGGGTCTTGTAGGGCGAATCGGTTTTCACCGCGATGGCGCCATAGCTAGTGCCAACCGCCGCCAGCCAGCGCACGTTGGTTTCATCGAAACGACCGAATTTGCCTTGGGCCAGGTTCAGCAGCGAACCACTGGACCAGGCCACCAGCGTGCCGGCATCGGCAGGGCGCTGGGCCACCACGGCGTTGTAGGCCACCGCACCCACGCCGCCAGGCATGTAGGTCACGCGCATCGGCTTGCTCAGCAGCTTTTCGTTGACCAGTGCGCTTTGCGCCAGCTTGCAAGTCAGGTCAAAACCGCCGCCAGGGGAGGCGGGGGCGATGCATTCCGGGCGCTTGGGTTCACCGGCGGCCAGCAGTTGGCCGGCGAACAACATGCAGCCGGCGGCCAAGGCAAATTTACGCAGGGATGAGGACATGGGGAACTCCGTCATTGTTGTTATTGGGGGTATGACTTTCAGGGTTACCACAGTGCGACGCTGTAACTGACC
This sequence comes from Pseudomonas sp. WS 5027, assembly GCF_012985695.1. Lineage (NCBI taxonomy): Bacteria > Pseudomonadati > Pseudomonadota > Gammaproteobacteria > Pseudomonadales > Pseudomonadaceae > Pseudomonas > Pseudomonas sp. WS 5027. The sequence goes on from NZ_JAAQWU010000033.1 coordinate 16,385, forward strand.
AGTACGCGCACTTCGTCTGCGTCCCGGGCCGAGTAGTTGGAGCGGTAGGTGGCGTTACGCAGGCGCACGGCCACGTCCTTGAGCGCGCCGCTTTGCACCACGTATTTGATTTCGGTGTTGCGTTCCCACTCTTTGCCGGTGTCGCCGTTCTTGAGTTTGATGTTGTCACCGGACAGGTAGCGGCTCATGAAGCTCAGGCCGGGAATCCCCAGCTTGGCGAAGTCGTAGTCGTAGCGGGCCTGCCAGGAGCGTTCTTCGGCGCCGGCAAAGTCGTTGATCTGCACAAAGTTGACCAGGTATGGGTCGCTGCCATCCACATACGGGAATGCGCTGTCACCGGACATGTGCTGGTAGCCGGCGCTCAGTTTATGGCCGTTGAGGGCGTAGCTGAAAATGCCGTTGAGGGATTTGTTGTCAATGCTGCCGCCGCGTGCGCTGCCGGTGTCATCGCTGATGGCCAGGCGCAGGTCGGTGCCGAAGGTGCCCGGGCCCATGGGCGTGGAGGCGACCATGCCGAGGAAGTGTTGGCGATACACGTCGTCCAGTTGAGCGAAGTGGTAGCTACCGGTGATCTTCTCGGCAAACTTGTAGTCCACGCCGCCGAAGTTGAAGTGCTTGCCGGTGGCTCCGCTGAGGAAGCGGCCGTTCTTGTTGTTGAGGGCAATGTCCTCGTAGTTGCTGTCGTCGCGGTCTTTGGCCTTGTCCAGGCGCCCGCCGGTGAACGTCAGGTTCTTGAATTCCTTGGAGGTCAGCAGGCCGCCGTTGAAGGTCTGCGGCAAGATGCGCCCATCGTTGGCCTTGAGGATTGGCAACTCGGGGATCAACGAGCCGATCTTCAGCTCAGTGGCGGAGATTTTCACTTTGCCGGTCAGGCCCAGCTTGGAGTACTCGTCAGCGGCGCGGCCATCATCGTGGGTGGGCAACAGGCCGCTGCCGGTGCGGTCCGGGCTGGAGTCGAGCTTGACCCCGAGCATGCCCAGCGCATCTACGCCAAAACCGACAGTACCGTCGGTGTAGCCCGATTGCAGGTTGAGCATGAAGCCCTGGGCCCACTCGTCGCGCTTGGACTGCTGGGCGCTGGTACCGTCGCGAAAGTCGCGGTTGAAGTACATGTTGCGGGTTTCCAGGGTCGCGCTACTGTCTTCGAAGAAGGCAGCCTGGCTAAGCGGCGAAAAGCCGGCAAGGGCAGCGGCACTGGCGAGGGCGGTGTGGGTCATGCGGGAAAAACGAACAGGCGGGCAAGCCTGGGGCTGTGTCGACAGCATCGTGATGCACTCCGTTATTGTTCTTATGAGACGAAAACGCTTCGAGGCGTTTTTCGGGCGCTATGGGTGAAATAGCTCGGAAGGTGTAACCGTCCGTTTTCGGATGCTAATGGGCGAACCTTTCACTAACCTTTCAGCGTCCTTTCAATGTTTTCGGGCTTCACAGCACAGGCCGCGGCTGTAAACTGCGCCGCGAGTTGGTAAACAAAGGGTGGCACCGGTCACCCCTTAACGAGGTACAAATCCATGCGTGTCCTGCTCGTCGAAGACCATCTGCAACTGGCCGAAAGTGTGGCTCAGGCGCTCAAGAGCACGGGGTTGACGGTGGACGTGCTGCACGATGGCGTGGCGGCGGACCTGGCCCTGAGCAGCGAGGAATACGCCGTGGCGATTCTCGATGTGGGCTTGCCGCGCATGGATGGTTTCGAGGTGCTGGCGCGCCTGCGGGCCCGTGGGAAAAATCTGCCAGTGCTGATGCTCACCGCCCGCAGCGATGTAAAGGATCGGGTGCATGGCCTCAACCTGGGTGCCGATGATTATCTGGCCAAACCCTTCGAACTGACCGAGCTGGAAGCCAGGGTCAAGGCGCTGTTGCGCCGCAGCGTGCTGGGTGGCGAGCGCCAGCAGACCTGTGGCGTGCTGGTGTATGACGTGGAAACCCGGCGCTTCACCCTCGGTGGTGAGTTGCTGACGTTGACCTCACGCGAGCAGGCGGTGCTCGAGGCGCTGATCGCCCGCCCTGGCCGCGTCATGAGCAAGGAGCAACTGGCGTCCCAGGTCTTCGGCCTGGATGAAGAGGCCAGCCCCGATGCCATCGAAATCTATGTGCACCGCTTGCGCAAGAAACTCGATGGCCAGCCGGTCGCCATCGTCACTTTCCGCGGCCTCGGCTACTTGCTGGAAGCCCGCGATGCGTAAGCACAGCAGCCTGCGTTGGCGCCTGCTGTGGAACCTGGCATTGCTGTTGGTGGTGCTGATGCTGGCCAGCGGCTTGAGCGCCTACTGGAATGGTCGCGAGGCGGCAGACACGGCCTACGACCGCACGCTGCTGGCCTCGGCGCGGACTATTGCCGCCGGCCTGTCCCAGCGCGACGGCACCCTCAGCGCCGATGTGCCCTACGTGGCGTTGGACACCTTCGCCTATGACAGCGCCGGGCGGATTTATTACCAGGTCAATGACATTCACCAGAAGCTGATTTCCGGCTACGAGCACCTGCCAGGGCCGCCGCCCGGCACGCCGCGCACCGACGATTATCCGGCCTTGGCGCGTTTCTACAACGCCAAGTACCAAGGGCAGAACGTGCGGGTAGTGAGCCTGCTCAAGGCCGTGTCGGAGCCGAACATGAATGGCATGGCCGAAATCCGTGTGGCCGAAACCGACGAAGCCCGCGTCAGCATGGCCCGCAGCCTGATGGCCGACACCCTGCTGCGCCTGGGCATGCTGGCCATCGGCGCCTTGCTGCTGGTGTGGTTTGCGGTGAGTGCAGCGCTGCGCCCGCTGGAGCGATTGCGCACGGCGGTGGAAGAACGCCAGCCGGATGATCTGCGGCCGCTGCCGTTGGTTGAAGTGCAGCACGAACTTGGGCCGCTGGTGCGGGCCTTGAATCACTTTACCGAACGCCTGCGCGGGCAGTTCGAGCGCCAGGCCCAGTTTATCGCCGATGCATCCCACGAATTGCGCACCCCACTGGCCGCGCTCAAGGCTCGACTGGAGTTGGGCCTGCGCGCCGAGGAGCCGGCGATCTGGCGCAGTACCCTGGAGACGGCGGCGCAAGGTACGGATCGGTTGACCCACCTGGCCAATCAATTGCTGTCCCTGGCACGCATCGAAAACGGTGCGCGGGCGATTGCTGAAGGTGGTGCGCAGTTGCTGGACCTCAGCCAACTGGCCCGTGAATTGGGCATGGCCATGGCGCCTCTGGCCCACGCCCGCGGTGTGGCATTGGCATTGGAGGCGGATCAGCCGGTGTGGTTGCGCGGCGAGCCGACCTTGCTGAACGAGCTGTTGAGCAACCTGGTGGATAACGCCCTGGCACACACGCCATCAGGTGGCAACGTGATCCTGCGGGTCACGGCGCCAGCGGTGCTGGAAGTGGAGGATGATGGCCCGGGCATTCCGCTGGACGAACGGGATCGGGTGTTCGAGCGCTTTTATCGGCGTAACCAGCAGGGCGCAGGTTCGGGGCTTGGCTTGGCGATCGTCGGCGAAATCTGCCGTGCGCACCTGGCCCAGATCAGCCTGCATGATGGCGAGCTGAAAGGGCTCAAGGTGCGGGTGAGTTTTATCGCTGGCTGAATATCTACACAACGTTCAGAAACTGATGAACTTCCCGGTGGCAAGCCCTACTGCCGTTCAGTTAAGCGAACGCAATGCTTAAAGCGGCGAAGAATAAATGTGGGAGCGGGCTTGCTCGCGAAGACGTCGGCTCAGCAAACATTGATGTTGACTGACCCACTGCTTTCGCGAGCAAGCCCGCTCGCCACAACAGCCCTATCTGCTGGCATACCTATGCCGCCGGCTGCTACCGGGGCGGTGGGGTTTCAGTAGAACATCGAGCGCGCTTCGTCCAACTCGGTGCGCACCGCTTCATTGAGCGGGTCGATGCGCAGCTTCTTGAACGCCGGCAAGTTCGACAACGCAGCGTTGGCCAGTGGGTGATTGGTGTTCTTGTGGCAATACAGCACGGCCACTTGCACCAAGTCGACGTAGTCCAGGCTGGCCGAGTCGCGCTCAAGGTCCTGGTAGTGCGCAGGCACACTCACCAGCATTTCCGGGAAGTCCCAGCCCCGCAGCAGCTTGTCCCCCAGAAGCGGGTGGATGCTATCGATCACATGGTTGAGGCTGACCGGGTCGGAGAGCAGTTCATAGTGATCTTCGGCGTAGGTCAGGATCGGCAGTACGCCGATCTGGTGCACCAGCCCGCCGAGCGCCGCCTGGTCCGGCTTGAGCTGGCTGTGGTTGCGGCACAAGGCGTAGCAGACGCCCGCCACTTCCAGGCTGCGGCGCCAGACGTCACGCATCTTCTGTTCGACGACGTCTGAGCGGGCATGGAAGATTTGCTCCATCACCAGGCCAATCGACAGGTTGCTGCTGTAGTTGGTGCCCAGGCGCGTGATCGCGGTGTGCAGGTCGGTGACCTCCTGGGTGGCGCGCAACAGTGGGCTGTTGACGACCTTGATCAGCCGCGCCGTCAGGGCGGTATCGCGGCTGATGACTTTGCTTAAATGACTGATGCTGACTTCGGGGTCTTCGGCGGCCTGACGAATTTTCAGGGCCACTTCCGGTAACGTGGGCAGAACCAGGTCATCGTTATCGATGGCCATCACCAACGCCTGTTGGACTTTTTCCGCCAGTTTGTTCATTCATGCTCTCTAGGGTGCTGCAAAAGGGTATGGCGATTAACGCTGGATCTCGCGATCACGGTCCAGTTGGTAGGGCAGGTCGAGTAACGTGAGGCCTGGGCCTTCCAGCGTACCTAAATGCACATCGCCACTGTCGGCTGCTTCGGCTTGCAGTACCGCCAGAAGTTCAATCCCTTCGTCGGCCCGGGCGGCGATCACTACCTCCCCGATCGCACTGTTATGGCTGGGCGCAAACAGTGGTGTGCCGGGCTCGGGCAATGCGTCACCGTCCAGGCTCAGGCGGTACAGGCGGCGCTTGAGTTTGCCCAGGTATTGCATGCGGGCGACGATTTCCTGGCCGGTGTAGCAGCCTTTCTTGAAACTTACCCCGCCGACCGCTTGCAGGTTGAGCATCTGCGGGATGAACAGCTCACGCGTCTGGGCCATGACCTGGCCGATGCCGGCGCGAACCTGCCCCAGCAGCCAGGCATTGAGATCGCCTTCGGCAAGGGTGGCGGCCAGTTGGCTGCGCAGGGATTCGGCTTGCGCGGCGGGCGCCCAGAGTTCGGCGCGGCCTGGGGAGACGCGAATGGCCAGCAGTTCTTCATGGCGCGCCACACTGTCGGTCTCGGCCGGCAAATTCAAGCCCAGACTGGCAATTGCCTGATCGGCGTCGGCCAGGCCGAAGCGGACCCAGGCGGCGTTTTCGTCCGTGAGCTTGGACTTGGAAAATACGGCGTATTTCTTCAGGTCCGCCAGTTGCGGCTCCAGCAGTTCGCTGGCCATGGCCAGCAGCACACCATCGCCTTGCAGCACGATACGGAAGCTCGACTGCATACGCCCCTTTTGGGTGCAGCGCGCGCCGAGGCTGGCGTGGGTGTCGTTGAGGTAGTTGAGGTTGCAGGTCAGTTGCCCCTGGAGGAACTTGGCCGCGTCAGCGCCGCGAACGGCCAGGACGCCTTCGTGGGACAGGGGGCAGAAGAAAGCAGAGTCAGCCATGGGTCATCGCAGTTGGAAAGTCATGGGTGCATCATAGAGGGGCGCCCGCTAAATGGGTAGTTTCATAAGCCCGACCAAAGCCGACTGTTCCGAGGGGCGCGGGCCTGTATACTTGCGCCCTATTTGAGGAGCGCTCCATGGTCGAAGATGTAGAAATCAATCGCCTGTACTGGCACAGCCGTCGCGGCATGCTGGAGTTGGATGTGTTGCTGGTGCCTTTCACCAAAGAGGTTTACGCCACTCTCAATAAGGTGGATCGCGACCTCTACGTCCGGCTGCTGACCTGCGAAGACCAGGACATGTTCGGCTGGTTCATGGAACGTGCCGAATCGGAAGATCCGGAGCTGCAGCGCATGGTCCGGATGATCCTGGATCGTGTCCAGCCCAAGTAATACCTTCGAATGCCGCTGGCAGGCCTGCGGGCTGTTGCTGGCGGCGTATCTCCTTGCCCAGTTGCTTGCACTCGTTGCGCTGTGCCTGCTGGTCGTACCTTTCTCGATGGCTGCACTCGGTGTGCTGGCGTGCCTGGCCCATGCCCTGTGGGCGCTGCCGCGCCATATTCGCTTGACCCACCGTTCGTCGGTTCGTGGCCTGCGCCGCAATGCCGACGGCTGGCAGTTGTGGAGCGCGGCGCAGGGCTGGCACGCAGTACAGTTGTGCCCTGACAGCCTGGCGTTGCCTCTGATCGTGGTATTGCGCTACCGGTTGCCGGGGGAGTGGCAGGTGCGCTCGGTGTGCGTACCGCGTGGTTCGCAGGCCGCCGATGTACATCGGCGCCTGCGGGTGCGCTTGAAGTTCAGTCGCCGTAGGTGGCTGGCACCAGGATAGTGTCGAGGGCCTCAGGCAGCATCTGCGGGTAGTCGAGGGTGTAATGCAGGCCTCGGCTTTCCTTGCGCTCCATGGCCGAGCGGATCATCAGCTCGGCGACCTGGGCCAGGTTGCGCAACTCGATCAGGTCACGGCTGACCTTGTAGTTGCTGTAGAACTCGACCCTGTGAGGCTAAACCCAATGGATACAGGGGTTTCAGCCGATGACCGTCAACCACCGCTCCCAAAGTGGGACAAACCTGTTACAAACTGCGCTCGCCAAGCCATACCACTATCGCCGGTCTGGTCGCTATTACCTTCGCCTTCGCCCGCAAGGAACCGTTAAGGGCTTCTTCACGCTGTCACTCAGGACCACCGACAAGGCCACCGCAATGACCATCTCAGACGACATCCTTTCGACCCTCAAGGCCTACCACTTGGACAACCCAGAGGCGTCATGGGATGAACTGCGCGCGCGCCTGACTGACTTCGCTGAGTACAACTTGACGATGGCACACGGTGACAGCTCACTGGTCGCTTACGAGATGATCAACGATGAGCATCACTTGGCGTTGCGTAAGGCGTCCGCAACGTTGCCTCTGAGTGTGAATCAGCAGCGGGCAGTCAGTAAGGCCCTTGAGATCCTTGAGGCCTCTCAGGAGCGTATGCGGGGCCGTTCAGGGAAGCTGGTCGAGATCGTTAAGGACCTCAACGATGAACCTTGTGGCACGCCTGAAGCCCTCTTTCTCTCCCAATCTGTAAATGCTTCTCCGGGTCTGACCTTTAAGTCTCTCTCTGCGCTCTACATGGAGGAACGCAAGGACAGCATTCAGGCCAGCACCATGCGGGACGTGAAGTCATCGTGTGAGGCCATCGGTGCGGTCCTTGGTGACTTGGACATGAAGAGCCACACACGGGAGGAGATGAAGGGCCTACGGGACAAGCTCCTTGAGGACCGTAAACCGTCGACGGTTAAGAAGCTGCTGACCCGGCTATCGACGGTCATGGATTGGGCTGTGAATAACGGCTATCTCGACAAGAGTTTCGACAAGGGTCTGAAGCCGACTAAGGGCGCTGACAGTTCGCGTGAGGCGCTCTCTCAGGCTCAGGTAAAGGCTCTGATGACCCATGCTAATTCTCTACCAGTGGACGCATGGCAGCGCTGGGCGTTGTCCCTTGGTGCGATCACTGGGACCCGTATTGAGGAACTGAGGCAATTGACCAAAGCTGACGTTAAGCAGGTCGGGGAAGTGTGGGTCATCGACATTAATAGGAACGATGGCAAGACAGCCAAGACCAAGAATGCTCTGCGTGTCATACCGCTAACTGACGGGGCCTATGGGTTCGACCTTAAGGCGTTCCTTGAGTTTGTCAGGAAGTCCGACTCTCGGTTGTTCATGCTGGGAGCTGGTCAGTTCTCTAACGTGCTCAATGGGGCGCTGCGCGATGTCTTGAGCTTGAACGCTGATCGGACCCAGACCTTCCACTCGTTGCGTCACTCTCTGGCCGGTGCCCTGAAGGCCGCTGAGGTGCCTGTGGGGACCGCTGAGTCTATCTTGGGACACGCCTCGGGGTCGATCAGTTATGACCTGTACGGGGCTGGGAGTGCGGTTGAGGTAAAACGAATGGCCGAAGCTCTGATTGAGGCATTATCAGAAGGCTGATTCGAGGGTCGCTGGCGTTCGATCTGTACGGAGGCAATGCGAGCGCCTCAATGGTGCTTATGGTGTGCGGGCTTCAGGAGATTCGCTGAGCATGTGGTAGCCTTCAGCTGTTACGGGTTGAAAGGAATCCATTGCAAATGGGCCTAATGAGATTTTTTAAGAGGCGGAGCGAGCCATCGCCGAAGGTTTACCCTCTGAGTAGTCCAGCGGTGACAGACCTTGTAGCTGATGTGTGCTCGGCGCTCAAGGCGCAGTACCAGTTACTCTGCGGTGGTGAAGATAGAGGAAATCCTCCATTAGTTCACTGGACCAACGACGGAAAACCGATTATTGATCTTTGGCTGATGGGCTATATAAGTGGTTTTTATGATGCAGCCAGTCAAAGTCGAGGCTGTCCATTCGAGCTTAATGCGCTGGAGCTTATTTTTTGCGTGTTCTATGGTGAAGAAGATGCACGCGCGGCGGTGGCGCAATATCACGTAGTGCGCATGGCACTTAAGTCAGATTCGGAAGCGGCGAAGTTTTTCGGCTTTGATGAGTTCGAGGAAGGTATGCTTTCTGGAGGTAATGAGCTATTCGAGTGGCTGAGCAAAAAAATTCAGTGTCCGCTAAAAGTTTACAAACGGTATAGCGGGATGGCTTAGATTTAAAAACCCTCACCTAAAGGGGGAGACCACACCATTGTGGCTTCCCCATCCAAGATGCCGTAAGGTCCCCTCAAAGGCGACCCACTGCGGGCAAGGCGTGAACGTCCAGTGACTGGCGCTACCTCTCATAGGTAGCCCTATATCCAAGACCCCACGACCACCAAGCAGAGCCCTAACGGGACCTCTGGGACCAGCATCAGGTCCACTGTAGCGATTCTGTCTGACCACTCCGTGTGGAATGACCCTTGATAGGTTTGGGCCTCCTATCACTGATCGCACAGTAAAGGGGCCTTTTAACTTAAAGACCTCTATAAGATGACTATAAGTTTAAGTCTTATTAGTTTAATTCTATAAAGAATAAAAACTTAAAGAGAATACTCTTAGAGTTACCTTAAGGTAGCTCATTAAGATCTTGGGTCTACCTTCGGTGTCGTGGTAACCGAACTGTGACCGTAACGGCTCGTTGGGTCTCCAGTATGACCAGATTAAAAATCCTCACAAGAACAGGGCAGACTGCTTAGCTAAGCGGTCGCTCTGAATTCCTCTACGTCCGTCGCTGGGCTTACTTCAACGTCAAGTCTTTCTGAATGCTTCTTGAGCCATGGTCGATGCCCGTAGTGGGGCCTTGACGGTCGGCCTGTGGGAGCGAACTCAGGGAGCATTCAAAAGGAGTCCACTACTATGTTTAACGGTATCAAAGAAATCACCATAACCACCGTCGAGATTGCCGCAATGACTGGCAAGCGTCACGACAACGTACTTCGAGATGCACAAGGGCTTTGCCTCGCTGTCGTTCCGTCATGACCAAGAAGGCGACGTATGGAAGATCCTTGCGAGCCGTAATGCTGGCGTACAGGGCTGGGACTTTGAGGTGAGCGGTGTGGCTGACGTAATGGCTCAGGCCAAGGTCAAGATCAAGCTGGCAAACCCAGCGGACCCTACTGAGAAACTTCAGGTCGAGACCGTAGACTTTCCGCTGATCACCCGTGTGGTCGTCAAGCCGTAACACCCGCTGTATCCATGAGGTCCGTAATGGGCCTCATGGGCGAGCTGTTTAGTTGCTATGCTTGGGCATCGACCATGTTACGGCAAGGCCAGCCATGAGTTTTACTCTCTGTTATACCTACAAGGACAAACGGGTGGTTACGAAGATACAAGTCGATCACCTGACCCCATATGCAGCCGTTTGCTTTGCCCTGCTCCAGTCAGGGGCCACCAACGACTCAAGTGGTGGAGGCTGGCCTAAATCCTATGAGGGCATCCTTGAGATTGCCACTCAATACGGTCTCACAAACCTGACGGTTCACCGATCCCTTAACTCTTAGGACAACTTCATGGACACGTTTAGCGCGGCCTACGGGCCTGCGTTGGTGTTCATGTGGCCTTCTGGCTGTATGGGTGCCTCAAGGGCACCTCATGAGGATCTGGCACAAAAATCTGAGTGACCACCTGTGTAACTACTAACCTGCGCGCTTACCCCCATAGGCCCTCGCATGCTCGCTCAGGCGCACGATAAGGACCCTTGCGGGCAGGTGATAAGGACCTCAGCGTTGGGACAAATGTGCGCCAAAGCTGTTACAAACTGGGGCCCCATGGTGCTACGCTATGGCTCCTAACGTGCCTCATTTGTCGGGTGTAAGGATCGTATCCTTCGCCTCTGGCAGCAGCTCTGGATAGTCCAACGTGTAGTGCAGACCCCGAGATTCCTTACGTTTCATGGCAGACCTGATCATCAGTTCCGCTACTTGAGCAAGGTTCCTCAATTCAATCAGGTCTCTGCTTACGCGATAGTTGCTGTAGAACTCGTCGATTTCATCCAGCAGCAACCGCACACGATGCTGCGCCCGCGCCAAGCGCTTGTTGGTGCGCACGATCCCCACGTAGTCCCACATGAAGCGCCGCAACTCGTCCCAGTTGTGGGCGATGATCACGTCCTCGTCCGAGTCGGTGACCTGGCTGGCATCCCAGCGGGGCAGGGCGGCCGGTACCGGAATGCGCGGCAGTTGTTCGAGGATATCGGCGGCTGCGGAGCGGGCGTAGACGAAGCATTCGAGCAGCGAGTTGCTGGCCATGCGGTTGGCGCCGTGCAGGCCGGTGAAGCTGGTCTCGCCGATGGCATACAGGCCGGGCACATCGGTACGCCCTCGCTGGTCGACCATCACCCCGCCACAGGTGTAATGCGCCGCCGGAACGACCGGGATCGGCCCCTTGGTGATATCGATATTGAAGGCCAGGCAGCGTTCGTAGACCGTCGGGAAGTGGGTCTTGATGAAGTCGGCAGGCTTGTGGCTGATGTCCAGGTAGACACAATCGATACCCAGGCGCTTCATCTCGTGGTCGATGGCGCGGGCCACGATATCCCGTGGTGCCAGTTCGGCGCGTGGGTCAAAGCGCTGCATGAAGCGCTCGCCGTTGGGTAGCTTCAGGTGTGCGCCTTCACCCCGCAGGGCTTCGGTGATCAGGAAACTCTTGGCCTGGGGGTGATACAGGCAGGTGGGGTGAAACTGGTTGAACTCCAGGTTCGCCACCCGGCAGCCCGACCGCCAGGCCATGGCGATGCCATCTCCACAGGCACCATCGGGGTTGCTGGTGTAGAGGTAGACTTTGGCGGCGCCCCCTGACGCCAGGATGGTGAAGCGTGCGCCATAGGTATCGACTTCACCACTGGCGCGGTTGAGGACGTAGGCCCCCAGGCAACGTTCGCCGGCCAGGCCCAGGCGTTTTTCGGTGATCAGGTCGACGGCGACCCGTTGCTCCAGCAGTTCGATGTTCGGCCGTTGCCGGGCCTGGGCCAGCAGGGTCTTGAAGATCGCGGCGCCGGTGGCATCGGCGGCATGGATGATACGCCGGTGGCTATGGCCGCCTTCACGGGTCAGGTGGAACTCGAAACCGCCGTCATCACTGCCCGCATGCTCATCACGGGTAAACGGCACGCCCTGGTCGATCAGCCACTGAATGGCTTCGCGGCTGTGCTCGACGGTGAAACGCACTGCTTCTTCATTACACAGGCCGCCGCCGGCGTTGAGGGTGTCTTCAACGTGCGATTGCACTGTGTCGGTGTCGTCCAGCACGGCGGCAACTCCGCCCTGGGCCCAGAATGTCGAGCCGTTGGCCAGGTCGCCCTTGCTCAGTACGGCTACGCGCAGATGGCTCGGCAGGGTCAGCGCAAGGCTCAGGCCTGCGGCGCCGCTACCAATCACCAGGACATCGTGTTGAAACTGTTGGCTCATTTATGGGATTCCGCAAAAAGCGATCCGAAGGGGTGGCGCAAACAGGACGCCTGGATCGGCGAATCAAAGGGTCACACGGCCCACTAGTATATAGAGGGGGCTATCGGCACAATAGCCAGGCATTCGTGGCATTGTGAGACTACGGTGAACGAACTGCACGGCTTTGATGGGGCGGTCCGGTATCGAGATGGGAACTTTTGCATCCACCCCGACTCCATTACAGGATGCCCGAAAGCTGGGAAAACGTTGGTTTTACTGATTGGCCTGGAGCATGGGAGCGTCAGAAAACCGGCGACAAGATTATTCACGCAGCCGGCTATGCCCGCGCTGCGTTTTTCGTGTGTGCCAAAACAGAGCCCACCGGAAACTTGCTTGAAGGGGGAGAACTTTTGCGAAAAGTCCTAGTCTATGTTTGCAAGCCTGATCGTTTAGTTATGCAAGCCTCCTTCAAGTACAACGAGGAGTGTTCATGCTAACCCAGGAAGAGGATCAGCAGCTTGTTGAGCGCGTTCAACGCGGCGACAAGCGAGCATTTGATCTGCTAGTGCTGAAATACCAGCACAAAATTCTCGGGTTGATCGTGCGTTTTGTGCACGACACCCATGAAGCGCAGGACGTTGCACAGGAAGCCTTTATCAAGGCGTACCGTGCACTCGGTAATTTCCGCGGTGACAGTGCGTTCTACACGTGGCTGTACCGCATCGCCATCAACACGGCGAAGAACTATCTGGTTTCTCGCGGTCGTCGCCCGCCAGATAGTGATGTGAGTTCGGAAGATGCAGAATTTTACGATGGTGATCACGGCCTCAAAGATCTCGAGTCGCCGGAGCGTGCATTGCTGCGCGACGAGATCGAAGGCACTGTCCATCGCACTATTCAGCAACTGCCAGAAGATTTGCGTACGGCGTTAACTTTACGTGAATTCGATGGTCTGAGTTACGAGGACATTGCGAGCGTCATGCAATGTCCGGTGGGGACCGTACGCTCCCGGATTTTCCGGGCTCGGGAAGCCATTGATAAAGCCCTGCAGCCGTTGTTGCAGGAAAACTAAAGACAGCGGCGACAGCCAAGAGAGGAACCGCCATGAGTCGTGATGCCCTGCAGGAATCGCTGTCCGCAGTGATGGATAACGAAGCGGATGAACTGGAACTTCGTCGAGTGCTCAATGCATTTGATGACGCCGAAACCCGTGATACCTGGTCTCGTTACCAAGTCGCTCGGGCGGTGATGCACAAGGATCTACTAATCCCTCGTCTGGATATTGCTGCGGCCGTTTCTGCTGCGCTGGCCGATGAAGCCGTTCCGGCAAAAGCTGCACGTGGTCCTTGGCGTAGCCTGGGTCGCCTCGCAGTCGCTGCCTCGGTAACTGTGGCCGTACTGGCCGGTGTGCGCCTGTACAACCAGGATGAGATCGCCGGTGCCGAACTGGCCCAGCAAACCCAGCAACCGGTCATGGCTGGTCCGCAGGTCAAGGGCCCGGCTGTACTGGCCGGCTATAAGGAAAGTTCTGACGCACCGGGTCCGATGGCCAATGGCGTGCTTCAAGGGCAATCCGGCTGGCAGGATCAGCGTCTGCCTGGCTACCTGCGTCAACACGCTCAGGAGTCTGCGGTAAAAGGCACTGAAAGTGCACTGCCTTACGCTCGCGCTGCAAACCTGGAAAACCGCTAAACCGCTAAGGAGCTTTATGCGAGCCATACCGCTCCTTGCGCTTTTGCTCAGTGGCTGGATTGTAGCTCCTGCCCAAGCCGACGAAGGCCAGGATTGGCTGAAGCGCCTTGGGCGGGCAGGGCAGCAAAGCTACCAGGGCACGTTTATCTACGAACGTAACGGTAGTTTTTCTACCCATGAGATCTGGCATCGCGTTCAGAATAGCCAGGTGCATGAGCGCTTGTTGCAGCTCGATGGATCGGCTCAGGAACTTGTTCGTATCGATGGGCGCATCCAGTGCGTTACCGGCAGTTTGGTAGCCGGCGTTGATAACTCCCCGGGCGCCCCTGCCCACGAATTCGACCCACAAAAACTCAATTCTTTCTACAAGATTGCCGTTAGCGGAAAGTCGCTGGTAGCCGGCCGTAACGCGGTGATCGTGTCGCTGACCCCGCGTGACCAGTATCGTTACGGATTTGAGTTGCACCTGGATCGTGAAACCGCGTTGCCTCTCAAGTCGCTGCTGATTAACGATAAGGGGCAATTGCTGGAGCGGTTCCAGTTCACGCAACTGAAAACCACAATCCCCGATGCGCGTGATTTGCAGCCTGGCAGTGACTGCAAGCCGTTGACCCCGTCCAGCAATAAAGCGTCAGCGCCGTCGGGCCAGGCCCAGGCTTGGCATCCGCAATGGTTGCCGCCAGGGTTCGAGTTGACCCGCAGTGACGCGCGCAAGGATCCCAAGACCCAGGTGGTTGTAAACAGTTTGATGTATGGCGATGGGCTCGCGCGGTTTTCACTGTTCCTTGAGCCTGTAACGGGCGAAGCCGCGATCGAAAGCCGTGTTCAGCTTGGGCCTACGGTTGCGGTATCCCGTCGCATGAGTACGCCTGAGGGCGATATCGTTGCGACGGTTGTCGGTGAGATTCCGATGGGTACCGCCGAACGGATCATCCTGTCTGTTCGCAGTGGTCCGGCGCCCGAAAAGCCTTGAGCCGTTAATCCTATGCTCATCCAGATCGTTCACAGTGCTGCAGGAGACAGGCGATGGTTGCCTTGTTCTTCTGCCGAGAACATGAAACTTCTGGAGAGTATTTTCACTTGCAAAATCTCCTTATGTTTTTTATAGGTCAGAGCTCCTCGGCTCTGGCCTTGTGTTGTTCACGTAATGTTGACGTCGCTAGTAGTAGTCTTCGGCGTTTATTGAACCCTGTCGCCCAACCCTGCTCGTTGTAACGGGAGCTGTATGTCGATACCACGTTTGAAATCTTACCTATCCATAGTCGCCACGGTGCTGGTGCTGGGTCAGGCCGTTTCCGCGCAAGCGGCGGAGTTGCCTGACTTCACCCAACTGGTGGAGCAGGCCTCGCCTGCCGTGGTGAACATCAGTACCACCCAGAAGCTGCCGGATCGTAAAGTCTCGAACCAGCAGATGCCTGACCTTGAAGGCCTGCCGCCAATGCTGCGGGAGTTCTTCGAGCGTGGCATGCCCCAGCCGCGCTCGCCCCGTGGCGGTGGTCAGCGCGAAGCGCAATCCCTAGGCTCGGGCTTTATCATTTCACCCGACGGCTACATCCTGACCAACAATCATGTGATCGCCGACGCTGATGAAATCCTCGTGCGCTTGGCTGACCGCAGTGAGCTCAAGGCCAAGCTGGTCGGCACTGACCCGCGCTCCGACGTCGCTTTGCTGAAGATCGAAGGCAAGGACCTGCCTGTGCTGAAACTGGGCAAGTCCCAGGATCTGAAGGCCGGGCAATGGGTGGTGGCCATCGGTTCACCGTTTGGCTTCGATCACACCGTGACCCAGGGCATCGTCAGTGCCATCGGCCGCAGCCTGCCGAACGAGAACTACGTGCCGTTCATCCAGACCGACGTGCCGATCAACCCGGGTAACTCCGGTGGTCCGCTGTTCAACCTCGCGGGCGAAGTGGTGGGGATCAACTCGCAGATCTACACCCGTTCCGGTGGTTTCATGGGTGTCTCCTTCGCTATCCCGATTGACGTAGCCATGGACGTTTCCAATCAGCTGAAAGCCGGTGGCAAGGTCAGCCGTGGCTGGTTGGGCGTGGTTATCCAGGAAGTCAACAAAGACCTGGCTGAATCCTTTGGCTTGGACAAACCGGCCGGTGCTCTGGTCGCGCAGATTCAGGATGATGGCCCGGCAGCCAAAGGCGGCTTGAAGGTTGGCGATGTGATTCTCAGCATGAATGGCCAGCCGATTGTCATGTCTGCCGACCTGCCGCATCTGGTGGGCGCACTCAAGGCAGGTGGCAAGGCCAAGCTTGAAGTGATCCGCGAGGGCAAGCGTCAGAATGTTGAGCTGACTGTCGGAGCCATTCCGGAAGAAGGCCAGGAGCTCGCTCTGGGCGGCAAATCCGGTGCCGAGCGCAGCAGCAACCGCCTGGGCATCGCCGTGGTCGAGCTGACCGACGAACAGAAGAAGAGCTTCGACCTCAAGAGCGGTGTGGTGATCAAGGAGGTTCAGGATGGTCCAGCCGCCCTGATCGGCCTGCAACCCGGTGACGTGATTACCCACTTGAACAACCAGGCCATCAATTCCACCAAGGAGTTCGCCGACATCGCCAAGGCGTTGCCGAAGAATCGCTCGGTGTCGATGCGGGTCCTGCGTCAAGGGCGCGCCAGCTTCATCACCTTCAAGCTGGCGGAGTAATGCGCTAGCAGCGGGTCAATAAAAAGCCCCGCTCTCGGTAGTCGAGAGCGGGGCTTTTTTGTGGGCGATGGGTTTAGCTCATCATGCCTTTGACAATGCGCTCCTGCTCGATCAACTCACGCTGGCGCGCATCGATGCGTGACGACAGCGGGAAATTGCTGCCGGCCCGACGCTTGGCAAAGTCCAATTGCTGGATCGCCTGCTGGAAGTCGCCGACCAGTGCGAAGTATTCGGCGCGGGCCTGATGCAAGCCGATGATATTGCCGGACAAGCCGCGGGTCTCGGCCACCTGATACCACACATCCGGATCGTCGGAACGCGACTTGAGCAGGCCTTCCAGGGCCTTTTCTGCGTCGGCCGTACGGTTCTGCTTGAGCAGCAGATCCACGCGCACCTGGTTCAACGGGTAATTGCTGGGGTACTGGGCCAGCATGCGATCGGTGCGTTGCTGCGCGTCGGGCATGCGATTGTTGGTGATATCCAACTCGATCTGCGCCAGGTTGTAGGTGATGTCGTTGGGCGCCTTGGCCAGCAGCGGCTTGAGGGTTTCCCGCGCCTCATTGAGCTGGGTGCCCTTGATCTGGGCGATGGCCAGGCCATAGCGTGCTACATCGCTTTTCGGGTTCTCATCCAACTGGGCACGGAAGCGCTTGGCAGCCAGCCCAGGTGTGTCTTCGTAATACAGTTGGACCCGGGCGCGTATCAGTTGATAACGCAGGCTGTCTTCGGTGCCACCGGTCTTGGCTTGCTCGGCGCGGTTACGGGTGTCGGCGATCCGCGATTCGGTGACCGGGTGCGTCAACAGGAATTCCGGTGGCTTGGCATCGAAGCGATATTGGCGCATCAAGCGCTCGAACATGGTCGGCATCGAGCGCGGGTCGTAGCCGGCCTTGACCATGTTGAGGATGCCGATGCGGTCGGCCTCTTGTTCATTCTGTCTGGAAAAGCGTCGTTGCTCCTGGATGGCCGCCGCCTGGCTGCCGGCAATCGCAGCAATCCCGGCATCCCCGGCGCCGGCTGCGGCAGCGATAATCCCGCCGAGCAGCGCGGCCATCATCGGAATCTGCATTCGTTGTTGGGCTTCCACGCCACGGGCGAAGTGACGCTGGGACAAGTGCGCCAACTCGTGGGCCATGACCGAGGCGTATTCGCCTTCGGTCTGGGCGTTGAGGAACAGGCCGCCGTTGACCCCGACAATCCCGCCCGGTGCGGCAAACGCGTTGAGCTGTGGGCTGTTGATCAGGATGAACTCCAGGCGCCGGTCATTGACCTGGCTGGTCTCCACCAGCTTGTACACGCTGGTTTCGACGTAATCCTTGAGTTGCGGGTCATTGAGGACCGAGACCTGTCCGCGCAGGAATGCCAGCCAGGCCCGGCCCAGTTGGTGTTCCTGTTGTGGCGAGACAATGGCAGAACTGGCGTCGCCAAGTGACGGCAGATCGTCGGCGAAGCCTGGAGAGGCAAGCAGGCAAGCTAGCGTCAGCAGGGTAGGGCGCAAAAAAGTCATGCACAAAGCCTTTCGACAAAGACCTTACTGTAGCCGGACACTGAGCCTGGGACCAGATATTCTAAGCGCCCCCTTGAAGTCGCCAGGAGCAAAACCATGACCGATGCTGTAGACCACGATGCCGAGCTCGATGCCAGCGGCCTGAACTGCCCGTTGCCATTGCTCAAGGCCAAGATGGAACTCAATCGGCTGGCCAGCGGTGCGGTACTTAAGGTGATTGCCACGGATGCGGGTTCCCAGCGGGACTTCCGCACATTTGCCAAGTTGGCGGGGCATGCGCTGTTGCACGAAGAGGTGGATAACGGCGTATATCGCTACTGGTTGCGCAAGGCCTGATGGCCCCCTCGCGGCATAGGTATCTACACAACTTTGCCGCAGCGCCTAAATCCAGGCAGATAGCGCAGTTGTGGCGAGCGGGCTTGTCGGAACGCCGCATCGCCACAGGAGAGTTCGTCAGTTTCTGAAAGTTGTGTAGATACCTATGCCCATCGCGGGCAAGCCCGGCTCCCACACTCACGAGTTGTCTGGTCGAGCACCGATCTAATGTAAGAGCTTGCTTGCCAGTGATGGTTATCTAACGGCCACCCACAACATCAAGCCTTGTCCAGCGCCTGCGCCGCCGCCAACACGGCATCCACATGCCCCGGCACCTTCACGCCGCGCCATTCCTGGCGCAGCACGCCATTTTTGTCGATCAGGAAAGTGCTGCGATCCACCCCCATGTATTCCTTGCCGTACAGTTTCTTCAGCTTGATTACATCAAACAGCTGGCAAACCGCTTCGTCCTTGTCGCTGATCAGCTCGAAGGGGAAGGCCTGCTTGGCCTTGAAGTTCTCATGGGACTTCACGCTGTCCCGGGACACGCCAAACACCTCGGTGTTGGCGGCCTGGAAGGCTGCGTACTGGTCACGAAAGCCCTGGCCTTCAGTGGTGCAGCCTGGCGTGCTGTCTTTCGGGTAGAAGTAGATCACCACTTGCTTGCCCTTGAGGCCCGCGAGGCTGAACGTCTGCCCGCTGGTCGCCGGGGCTTGGAAATCGGCGACCGGTGTGTCGATGACTACCGCCATGAAAACTTCCTTACATTGGATTCTGTGGGCGCCACGGTTCGATCAGTGCATCCAGGTTCAGCGCATCGGCGAAATCCAGGAACTGGTCACGCAACCAACTGATCTGTACACCGGCCGGCAAGGTCACGGTAAAGGTGGCGTTGAGCATGGTGCCGCCGGTCTGGGGGGCCTGATAGGTGTCGAGGGTCAGGTTTTCCAGTTCGACGTTATGGTCGATAAAGAACTGGCACAGTTCATTGACGATGTCCGAACGGTAGGCCGAACTGACGTAGGCCACGTACGGCAGCGCCTGGGGACGGTTCTCCAGAGCCGCACTGCGCACCACATTGACGGTGAAGTCGTGCTTCTTGGCCAGGGTCGGCAAACCGGCTTCCAGGCGCGCCAGGGCATCCCAGCTCCCGGAAATCTGCAGGACCAGCGCGCTGCATTCGCCATGGCGAGTCAGGCGTGAGGTCACGACGGCGCAGCGATTTTCATGGCTGGCGCGGCACAGGACGTTAGTCAGCTCCATGGGGTTGGCGCCAAGGGCACTGATAACAAGGAATTGTTCGCGGACTGTGGGGGTGGACATGCAGCATTCCTAAAGCGATGAGCGGTCGATACGAACGTGCGGTACCGATCAAAGGATCAAGGGTAGCGAAAAGCGCCGCCAAGGGCTAGGACGTGGCGTTTTCATTGCATATTCAGTGGCAGTTGGCCGTGCTTTGGCCCAATGATGGCATTGCCGGCAACTAAGTTGATCCAGAACGCATCCTCAGAGGGTACTTCGCTTGTGCAAGCATCTTGGCGCCAGTACCATTACGGCTCTCTTTTTCCGGCAGGAGCGGTTGCATGATTGCGGGCAGTATGGTGGCACTGGTCACACCCATGGATGCACAAGGTAATCTCGACTGGGACAGCCTGGGCAAACTGGTGGACTTTCACCTGCAAGAAGGCACCAACGCCATTGTGGCCGTCGGCACCACGGGTGAATCGGCCACGCTTGATGTGGAAGAGCACATCGAGGTGATCGAGTTTGTGGTCAAGCGCGTTGCAGGGCGTATCGCGGTGATTGCCGGTACGGGCGCCAACTCGACGCGCGAAGCGATCGAGCTGACCAAGAACGCCAAGAAAGCCGGTGCCGATGCCTGTCTGCTGGTGACGCCGTACTACAACAAGCCGACCCAGGAAGGCTTGTACCAGCACTTCAAGACTATCGCCGAAGCCGTCGACATCCCGCAGATCCTCTATAACGTGCCAGGTCGCACGGCGTGCGACATGCAGGCTGCGACCGTGATCCGCCTGTCGACCGTGCCGAACATCATCGGTATCAAGGAAGCCACCGGCGACCTGCAACGCGCCAAGGACATCCTGGCCGGCGTGAGCAGCGACTTCCTGCTTTATTCCGGCGACGACGCCACGGCTGTAGAGCTGATCCTGCTGGGCGGCAAGGGCAATATTTCGGTAACCGCCAACGTTGCCCCGCGTGCCATGAGCCAGATGTGCGCAGCCGCCATCGCCGGCGACGCCGTCACCGCCCGCGAGATTCACGAAAAGTTGATGCCGCTCAACAAAACACTGTTCATCGAATCCAACCCTATTCCCGTGAAGTGGGCGCTGCATGAAATGGGCCTGATGCCGGACGGTATCCGTCTGCCGCTCACCCAACTCAGCCCAGCCTGTCACGAACCGCTGCGACAGGCCCTGCGCCAGTCCGGCGTCCTGGTTTAATTGAGGAAGCACTACGCATGAAGCGATTGGCCGGACTTTCCGCACTTGCCTTGATTATCTCCAGCACCAGTGGCTGCGGTTGGATCTGGGGCCCGGAAGGCTACTTCCGTGACCGCGGCAGCGATTACCTGGAAGCACAACAAACCGCACCGATGCAATTGCCGCCGGACGTCAACGTTGCCAAGCGCCTTGACCCGTTGCTGCCGATCCCGCGCAATGTGGCAGACGACACCGTCAAGGGCGAGTACGAAGTACCGCGCCCGCAGCCGATTTCGGCCCTGGCCGACGCCAGCGACTACAGCCTGCAGAAAAGCGGCGATTCGCGCTGGATCATGGCCCAGCGCCCACCTGCCGAAGTCTGGCCGGTGGCTGTGCAGTTCTTCCAGGACAATGGCTTCCGTATCGACGAGCAACGTCCGCAGACCGGTGAATTCACCACTGCGTGGCAGCAACCGAGCGAACTGTCGGCCAACATGGCCAAGCGTTTGCAGGCGGGTGGCGTCGCCGCTGATGGCGAAAGCCGCATCCGCGTGCGCATCGAACCAGGTGTGCAGCGCAATACCAGTGAAGTCTACGTGGTCAGCGCCGCGCGTCCTGCCGGCAGCACCGCCAACGTCGACTTCACCAATCGTTCGGTCAACAGCGGTGTCGATGCAGCGCTGGTCGACGAGATGCTTGCCAGCATGAGCCGCATCTCCGAGAAGGGCGGTTCCGTTTCCCTGCTCGCCGCCCGTGATTACGACACCCCTAACCGTGTCAGCCTCACCGAAGACGGCAGCGGCAACGTCGTGCTCAACCTGGGTGAAGACCTGGATCGTGCCTGGGCCAGCGTCGGCCGTGCCCTGGAGCAAGGACCATGGCGCGTTGAAGATATCAACCGCAGCCTGGGCCTGTACTACATCAACGTGGCAGAAAAGGCCGAGAAGAAAGACGAAGAGCGTGGTTTCTTCAGCAAGTTGTTCGGCAGCGAGCCGACCAAGGAAGAGATCGAGACCCGCGCCGAGCGTTATCAAGTGCGCTTGAGCAAGGTCGGCGACAACGTGCAAGTCACCGTCGAGAAAAACATCAACACCGTGGCGCCAGCAGAAACGGCGCGCAAAGTGTTGGGCGTGATTCAGGACAACCTGGGCTGATCCGATGCGTTTTGCTGTTCTCGGCAGCGGTAGCCAAGGGAACGGCACGCTTGTAGCCCACGACGACACGTACGTCCTGGTGGATTGTGGTTTCTCCTTGCGGGAAACCGAGCGACGCCTGCTGCGCCTGGGGGTTCACCCCGCGCAGTTGAGCGCGATTCTGGTGACCCACGAACATGCCGACCACGTGCATGGCGTGGGTTTGCTGTCTCGGCGCTACAATCTTCCGGTGTACCTGAGTCGCGGCACCTTGCGCGGGATGCGCAAACCCATTGAACCCGCAGGTTTCCTGGCCGGTGGCGAGCAACTGCAGATCGGTGCCTTGAGTATCGACGTGATTGCCGTGGCGCATGATGCCCATGAGCCCACGCAATATGTATTCAGTGATGGCGAGCGCCGCTTTGGCCTGCTTACCGACCTGGGTTCGTACTGCGCCAAGGTGCTGGAAGGCTATCGGGACCTCGATGCGTTGATGATCGAGTCCAACCATTGCCGTGACCTGCTGGCGCGCGGTCACTACCCGTACTTTCTCAAACAGCGGGTGGGTGGCGAACTGGGACATTTGAACAACCACCAGGCGGCGTACCTGGTGTATGAGTTGGGCTGGCAAGACCTGCAACACCTGGTCCTGGCCCACCTGAGCAGCAAGAACAACCTGCCGCAGCTTGCCCGGCAATGTTTTGTCGACACCCTCGGGTGCGACCCGGACTGGCTGCAACTGGCCGATCAAGATTCAGGGCTCGACTGGCGACATATCGCCTAGCCCATCTACTTACCAAGCGGAGCCCATCATGGAAAAACGTGAAGAACTCTACCGCGGCAAAGCCAAGTCGGTTTACAAGACCGACGACGCCAACCGCTTGATCCTGCTGTTTCGCAACGACACCTCGGCGTTCGACGGCAAGCGCATCGAACAGCTCGACCGCAAGGGGATGGTGAACAACAAGTTCAACGCCTTCATCATGCAAAAACTCGAAGCGGCCGGTATTCCGACCCAATTCGACAAACTGCTGGGCGACAACGAATGCCTGGTGAAAAAACTCGACATGATCCCGGTCGAGTGCGTCGTGCGTAACTACGCCGCCGGCAGCCTGGTCAAGCGCCTGGGCGTGGAAGAAGGCCTCAAGCTCAACCCTTACACGTTCGAACTGTTCCTCAAGGACGACGCCAAGGGCGACCCGTTCATCAACGAATCCCACGTCGTGGCATTCGGCTGGGGCACCGCTGAGCAATTGGCGCGCATGAAGGAGCTGTCGCTCAAGGTCAACGACGTCCTGAGCAAACTGTTTGACGATGCTGGCCTGCTGCTGGTGGACTTCAAACTGGAGTTCGGCGTGTTCCACGACGGCTCCATCGTCCTGGGCGACGAGTTCAGCCCGGACGGCTGCCGCCTGTGGGACAAGGACACCCGCAAGAAGATGGACAAAGACCGCTTCCGCCAGGGCCTCGGTGACGTTATCGAAGCCTATGAAGAAGTCGCCAACCGTCTCGGCGTACCGCTGTAATCGACGCAAGCATCTGATAGCACGGAAAAAAATCCACTGAGAGCTTTGCTTCCCAGTAACAGGCTGTTATGATGCGCGCCGTTGGAGAGATGCCAGAGTGGCCGAATGGGACGGATTCGAAATCCGTTGTACCTTCACCGGTACCTAGGGTTCGAATCCCTATCTCTCCGCCATATCTAGAAAACCCCTGTAACTTAATGAGTTACGGGGGTTTTTCTTTTTGGGTTGTACTACTCAAATCTCCATTGCTGCACGCAAAATCCTTCCCTGCACCGTTGATCCCAATTGACTAACAATGCGGTTTCAAGCCCCTCCGGTTAGCTCGCCTACCAATGCCGCGTGGCAATTGGAAAACAGCTCTGCAACCTGCTTCAACATACCGATGATTCCTTTGGCCTGTGTGTCGTCGTGTGAGAAGGTTTCGATCACGTTGTCATGCTGATCAAGCATCAGTAGCGTCTTGGTCGGCTTTTGGTGCTGTCCCATTCTTGAAAGCAGGGCATCGTAATCGTCCTCCCGGATGACGGACTTCTGTTTGTCTTTTTTCTTGTCCTTTGTAACTGGGTAGCGGAAGAACGTACTTGATGGGTCCGTTGCCTCGATTTCACTGATCCATTGCCCTAGCTCGGTGGGTAAGCTCCAATCTGTGTTTGTGTGGATAGCTAGGTACTCGGCGTGGTCTTCAAAAATTGATAAAGCGGTTGAAGGCCGTGGACGTTATGCATGGGCTGAGGACATTGGCGGAACTCGTGTGGTGGGGATGGCAAAGTCATAGTCGCAATTCGTTACGAATCGACTACGCCAAATTGCGCGATTGTGGTGGAAGAGGGGATAAACGGGCGTTTTGCCACTGTGCATTCATGAAACCGTAACAAGAATGTTGCAGAGTTGCCGAGCCCGTAATCACAAGGATTTTCCTGAATGAAACGTCTGATGAAGTCTGCTGCACTCGCAGTTGCGGTTTCTCTCGGTGCCACCTCGGTACTTGCTGCTGAGAGCATTCGCCTGACCGGTTCTGGAGCGAGTTTTCCAGCTCCGATCTACCTCACCTGGTTCAAGGATTTCAGTAAGAAAACCGAAGGCGTTACGGTTGACTACCAGTCCAAGGGCAGCGGTGCGGGTGTGCAGGACTTCCTGAACAAAACCGTCGACTTTGCCGCCAGTGACTCGGCGATGAAAGATGAAGACATCGCTAAGGTTGCCGAAGGTGCGCAACTGCTGCCGATGACCGCGGGTGAAATCGTGCTGGCCTACAATCTGCCAGGCAGCCCCAAAGGGCTAAAGCTGTCGCGCGAGGTCTACTCCAACATCTTCCTGGGCAAAATCACCCAGTGGAATGATCCACAGATTGTTGCGTCCAACCCGGACCTGAAACTGCCCGACATGCCGATCACAGTTGTAGTGCGCGCGGACTCCAGCGGCACCACGGCGGTGTTCACCAAGCACCTGTCGGCCATCAACCCTGCGTTCAATCAAAACCTGGGTGAAGGCAATACCGTCAACTGGCCAGCCAGCGATAAATTCATCAAATCGCCGAAAAACGATGGTGTAACCGCCACCGTCCGCCAGACCCCGGGCGCGATCGGCTACATCGAATACGGCTTCGCCAAACTGGCTAAAGTTGACTTCGCCCAACTGCAGAACAAGGCCGGCAAATATGTTGTGCCTAACGCCGAAAGCGGTGCAGAAGCACTGGCCGCGGTGAAGATGCCTGACAGCCTGGTGGCCTGGTTGCCGGATCCGGATGGCGCCAAGTCCTACCCGATCACTTCCTACACCTGGATGATCTTCCGCAAGGACAACGGCAATCCGGCCAAGGCCAAGGCCCTGCGTGAAATGGTCGAATACAGCCTGACCGAAGGTCAGAAAATCGCCGACTCGATGGGTTACATCCCGCTGCCGAAATCGGTTGTCGATCAGGTGCGCAAAGCGTCCGCCAACATCCAGTAACGCTCGCGAGGCCTCCTCCGGTGAGGGCTGATTAGCCTCGCCGGAGAAGTTTTTCCCTACGCTCCGGAATTCGCCCATGAACCAACCGTTTGTCGTGCCGGTTAACCCGGACTCCGCCTGCCAACCACCTTCCACGAAGGATTTTCTGGTTGATCGAACCTTTCGCGCGCTTGCACGAATAGGGGTGGTTCTGATCCTGGCGTTGGTCTTCGCCTTGGTATTCGAGGTCGGACGCAAAGCTCTTCCAGGCATGGAAAAACACGGGTTTGACGTGATTTTTGGCAGCGTTTGGGATGTGAATCAAGGCAAGTACGGCATTTTGCCGGCTATTTGGGGCACGCTGTACAGCGCATTCATCGCGCTGCTGATCGCAGGCTTTTTTGGCGTCAGCATGGCGATTTTTCTAACCCAGGATTTCCTTCCGGCCAAGCTTGCAGCGGTGTTTCGCACCATTGTCGAATTGCTCGCCGCCATCCCCAGCGTGGTCTACGGCCTATGGGGGATTTATGTGGTGATCCCGGCGATTCGCCCGCTTACGGCGTGGCTGAACAGCGAACTTGGCTGGATCCCGTTTTTTGGCACCTCCCTGAGTGGTCCGGGGCTGCTGCCTGCGGCGTTGGTACTGGCGATCATGATTCTGCCGACCATTGCCGCCGTCTCCCAGGATGCCCTCACAGGTGTCCCGATGAAAACCAAGCAGGCCGCCTATGGTATGGGGACCACGCATTGGGAAGCGATTCTCAAGGTGATGGTGCCCTCAGCGGCCACCGGTATTTTCGGTTCCCTGGTCCTGGGCCTCGGCCGTGCGCTGGGTGAAACCATGGCCCTGGCCATGCTGGTCGGCAACTCCAACAGTATTTCGCTTTCTCTGTTCGCACCGGCCAACACCTTGGCGGCCTTGTTGGCGCTGAACTTCCCCGAGGCCGGGCCAAATGAGGTTGAGGTGTTGATGTATGCCGCATTGGTTCTGATGTTCATCACGCTACTGGTGAACGTTATCGGATCGATGATCATGGTCTACGCCCAGCGGGGTAACAAGTAATGACCAATCTCACTTCTCCTATAGCTGCCATGCCCAGCCTGCAGCGCCGGTTCGAAGGCCGTGCCCTACGCAGCCTGGTATTGACCTCGCTGGTTTGGATGGGCGCGTTGCTGGCCAGCGTGCCGCTGATTTCCGTGCTCTATATGCTGATTACGCGCGGCGGGGCTCGCCTGAGCCTGGAAGTGTTCACTGAACTGCCACCCACCGGGTTCGAGACCGGCGGCGGTTTCGGCAACGCGATGGCGGGTACATTTGTCATGGTCGGTATCGCTGCGGCCATCGCGGTGCCGGTCGGCATCCTGGCAGCGGTTTTCCTGGCTGAACTGGGGCCCGACAGCAAACTGGCGAACGCCTCTCGCTTTGCCGCAAAAATGCTTACCGGATTGCCGTCGATTTTGGCGGGTGTGTTTGCCTACGCGCTGGTGGTGGTAACCACGGGCACTTACTCGGCACCCGCCGGTGGTGTTGCGTTGGCAGTGCTGATGCTGCCTATCGTGGTGCTGACGGCCGAAGAGTCGATGAAAATGGTGCCCAAGATCATGAAGGACGCCGCCTACGGTATGGGCTGCACCCGCTCGCAGGTCATCTGGAAAATCGTCCTGCCCACCGGCATGCCGGCGATCCTGACCGGTGTCATGCTCGCCGTGGCACGCGCCGCAGGCGAAACGGCGCCATTGCTGTTCACTGCGCTGTTCAGCAACTACTGGATCTACCACGACGGCAGTCTGGCCGTCATGAACCCAACGGCCTCGCTGGCCGTGCTGATTTACAACTTCTCCGGCATGCCCTTCGACAACCAGATCGAGCTCGCCTGGGCGGCCTCGCTGGTGTTGGTAATGATCGTGCTGGTCGTGAATATCGTGAGCCGTATTTTCGGTAAGCCCAAGTATTAAGAACGGGAGCACCTCAACTTTGAACGTATCAACTGCGCAAATAGCCGCTCCGTTTGTCACCCAGGCACCTGTGGTCATGGACTGCAAGCTGGACAAGATTTTCTACGGCAACTTCATGGCCGTGCGTGATAGCCATGTGCCGATCGAAAAAAACAAAATCACCGGCTTCATTGGGCCGTCCGGCTGCGGCAAGTCTACCGTGCTGCGTAGCCTCAACCGTATGAACGACCTGGTCAAAGGTTTCCGGTTTGAAGGGCACGTACACTTTCTTGGGCAAGACGTGTACGGCAAGGGCGTTGATCCCGTGGTCGTGCGCCGTTACATCGGCATGGTGTTTCAGCAACCGAACCCGTTCTCGATGAGCATTTTCGACAACGTGGCTTTTGGCCTGCGTCTGAATCGCTACAAGGGCGACTTGGGAGATCGCGTCAAGCACGCGCTGCAAGGTGCCGCGCTGTGGGATGAGGTCAAGGACAAGCTCAAAGTCAGCGGCCTGTCGCTCTCCGGCGGCCAGCAGCAACGTCTGTGTATTGCCCGCGCTATTGCCACCGAACCAGAAGTGCTGCTGCTGGATGAACCTTGCTCGGCACTCGACCCGATCGCCACTCGCCGGGTCGAGGAACTGATGGTCGAGTTGAAGAAGGATTACACCATCGCGTTGGTGACGCACAACATGCAGCAGGCGATTCGCGTAGCAGATACCACCGCGTTTTTCTCGGTAGACATCTCTCAGGGCACTCGCACCGGTTATCTGGTGGAAATGGGCCCTACCGTGCAGATTTTCGAGAACCCGCGCGAACAAATGACCGGGGATTACATCAGCGGCAAGTTCAGTTGATCGACCTATCTACCGTTTCAGGATTGCCAATGGCCGCAACACATCGCCTTGATTTGCTCGCGATCGAACGCGCATTGCGTGAGGTACAGAGCCAATTTGCCCAGCTTAGCCGGGACTTTACCGAGCCACGCGACCCACTGACAGACGAAGTGCTGCAGAACGTCGTTGAAGGCTATGCCCTGATTGACGAGTATGTCGCGCAGGGGGTTGACCTGTTCGACCTTCAGCAACTGAACCTGATGCTGGAGATCAATGCCACCGTGCTTTGCGGCAAAGATCCAGTGCGTCGATTGGAATACGCCCAGCACCTGGCGGCGACGGAAGTACACTTTTTCAACAATGTTGAAGGTGGCATCAAGGATTTGTTTAGCTGGTACTGCAAGCATCACAGTGAATCTGCGTGGAAGCGTGCAGCCGGTGTTTACGTGCGAATCCTCAGCAAGCCGCAGTTGTTCATCGAAGGTAATCACCGCAGCGGTTCGCTGATCGTTAGCTACTTGTTGATGCGCGAGGGACTGCCGCCGTTCGTACTGACGCTGGATAACGCCGAGGGCTACTTCAATCCGTCCTCGATCATACGCAACTCCGCTAAGCATGGCGTCAAAGCACTGTACGAACTACCCAAGATCAAGAAAAAATATGCAGCGTTCCTGGAAGGCAAGGCCCCTGACCTAAGGGAGTTTTTCCTGAGCGACGCACCGGTGCCCGTCTATCAGGGGGGCCATTGATGGGAAGGTATCCATTGCTCCATACAATCAAGCGTGTGTTAAAGCGCAAGCACATCCGTATCTCGTTCGATATCGATGACACGCTGGCCTGTCAGCTCCAGCACAGTGCGACTGAACAGAGCCGTTTGCCGGCATGCGTGCATCGTTGGCTGGGTGAGCCGCTGCGCAGCGGAACCCGCTCCCTGGCCCGCGAACTGCGTCGGCAGGGCTGCAGCGTCTGGGTCTATACCTCATCAGGCCGGACCCCGTCCTACATTCGCCGTTGGTTGTTGCTGTACGGCATCCACGTCGATGGCGTAGTCAACAGCGTGCGACACAACCAAGCCCTCACGGAGCGCGGGATGTCGAGTACCCCATCGAAATTCCCGCCGGCATTTGACATCGACTTGCATGTCGACGATTCCGAGGGCGTTCAGCTTGAAGGCTTCGATCACGGGTTTCGCGTGGTGGTCGTGG
Organism: Pseudomonas sp. WS 5027; assembly: GCF_012985695.1. Classification (NCBI taxonomy): domain Bacteria; kingdom Pseudomonadati; phylum Pseudomonadota; class Gammaproteobacteria; order Pseudomonadales; family Pseudomonadaceae; genus Pseudomonas; species Pseudomonas sp. WS 5027. Next base: position 45,492 of record NZ_JAAQWU010000033.1, read on the forward strand.
ACCCGCAAGACGAGCACTGGGGGCAACGCGTGCTGGATGCTGTAGCACTGCTGCAGGCGCAGTTAGCTCTCCAGCAACCGCAGAGGCACAAGGTGCCTGCGCTAACGTCTCCAGGATTGACGTTGAATGGGTGAGGGCGAAACCCTATCTCTGCGCCATTTTTAGTTAAAAAAGCCCCGATTTTCGGGGCTTTTTTATGTCTGATGGTACTGGCCAGCGACGAGCAGTAGCCCCTGAAATGGTTGAGCATTTCAGGGGCTTTTTGTTTCTGCGTTACCCCTCAGGTTTGCGTCTGAAACGGCAGGGTGTTTTGCCAGGCGAAATTCCAGGTCAAATGGCGGATAGGCTTTTATCAAAAATAATTAATGTAAAACAATCGCTTAGCTATTAAGCGATTTTGTTTTCATGCGACAGCTTTACTTAAATTTTGCGAAGTGCTTATATTTTGTCTTGAAATCAAAATATGATTTCGCACAGCGAAACATCCTGGGTGGTAAAAGCCGGAGCGTGCCTTTGCCGCTGGCAAAGTGTCGCTGGAGCTTCACACATAACAACAAAAATAGGGCTGCATCATGGAGTGCCATTCCCGCGTCATTACTACGTGTCTCCTGGTTTTCATTGGGCAGATAGGCCTGCCGGCGTCGGCGCAGGCGGACTTTTTCGCAGACAGCAAGGCCAGCGTCGAGCTGCGCAATTTTTACATCAATCGTGACTACAGCCAGGCCAGCACCACCCAGTCCAAGCAGGAAGAATGGGCCCAGGGCTTTTTGCTGCGTTACGCGTCAGGGTTTACCCCTGGCCCTGTGGGTTTTGGGCTGGATGCAATCGGCCTGGTTGGCGTGAAGCTCGACTCCAGCCTGGACCGTGCCGGTTCCGGCTTGTTGCCTCGTCAGCGAGATGGCCGTGCGGTGGATGAAAGTGGCTTCCTTGGCCTGACTGCCAAGGTGCGGGCGTCCAAGAGTTTGCTCAGAATCGGCACCTTGCATCTGCGCTTGCCGGTGGTGCAGTTCAACGACACCCGTTTGCTGCCGCAGACGTTCGAGGGCGTGCATCTGAATTCCCAGGAGTTCGCCAACGTGACCCTCGATGCGGGGCAGATCCGCCAAGTGACCCAGCGCGACTCCACGAACCGCGAAGACCTGACGCCGTCAGTGGCCAACGCCAAGGGCATTCGTGTCAGCAAGGGCGCCACCAGCGATGAGTTCAACTTCGCCGGTGTCGGTTACAAGTGGAGCAACCAGTTAAGTGGCAGCTACTTCTACGGTGAGCTCGACCGTTTTTATCGCCAGCACAATTTCAGCCTGTTGCATGTACTGCCCCTTGGGGAAGGGCAGTCGCTCAAGAGTGACCTGCGCTATGCGCGGTCCTACAACGAAGGCCAAAGCAATATCGATAACACTGCCGTGTCGGCGATGCTCACGTACAGCCTGGGCGGCCACGCGTTTGGTCTGGCCTATCAGCAGATGAGTGGCGACACGGGCTACGCCTATCTCCACGGTGCCGATGCGTTCCTGCCCAACTTTATTTCCAACAACGACTTTGCCAACCGGGATGAGAGGTCCTGGCAGGCGCGCTACGACTTCAATTTTGCCGCTGTGGGTATTCCGGGCCTGACTTTCATGACCCGTTACGTCTACGGCAGCGATATTGAGTTGGGCGCCGGCAAGCCGACGGGCTCTGAGTGGGAGCGCGATACGGACATTGCCTACGTGTTCCAGGACGGTTCGTTGAAAAATCTGGGGGTGAAATGGCGTAATTCTTCGTTGCGCATGAATCACTTTGGCAGTGATCTGGACGATAACCGCCTGATCATCAGTTACACCCTGCCACTCCTGTAGTCGAGTCGGTGACAGCCCGCCGGGCGGGTCTATAACAACAATGAGGTCGTAGCGGCTATGAAGAACGCACTTTATCCATCACGTATACGCGCCTGGTTCACCGTCAGCATACTGATGCTGGCCTACGTTTTATCCTTCGTGGACCGGCAGATTCTCAACCTTCTGGTGGGACCGATCCGTCACGACATGGATATCAGCGACACGCAGATGAGCCTGTTGATGGGGCTGTCGTTTGCGATTTTCTACACCCTCTGCGGCATCCCGCTGGGGCGGATTGCCGACAGCAAGAGCCGGCGTAACCTGTTGATGTGCGGGATCCTGGTGTGGAGCGGCATGACGGCTGCCTGCGGCATGGTCAAAGGTTACTGGCAGTTTCTTTTTTGCCGGATTGGCGTAGCGGCAGGCGAAGCCTCCTTGGCGCCCTGTGCTTATTCGATGATCTCCGACAGTTTCACCCCTGAGCGTCGCGGTACGGCCTTCAGCGTGTATTCGACGGCGATTTATCTGGGCTCGGGGGTTGCTCTGTTGCTGGGCGGGGTGGCGGTGCACTTTGCTACCAGTCAGGGCGATATGACATTGCCGCTGATTGGCACGGTGCGCCCGTGGCAAATGGTGTTCCTGATTCTCGGCGCGGTCGGCGTGGTCTTTTCCCTGTGCTTGCTGCTGTTGCGCGAGCCGGTGCGCCATGGCGTGGGGGCGGGGCTGGAGCTGCCGTTTTCGGAGTTCGTCGATTACCTGCGTAAAAACCGTCGCACCATGCTTTGCCATAACCTGGGCTTTGCTTGCCTGACGTTTACGGCCTACGGCAGCAGTGCCTGGATCCCGACATTTTTTGTGCGCTCGTTCGACATGAGCGTACCTGAGGTCGGGGTGATCTACGGCAGCATGCTGGCGATCTGCGGCTCTCTTGGCTTGTTGGTGGGTGGCCGGTTGTGCGACTGGCTGATCAAGCGCGGTCACCGCGATGCTCCCTTGCGTATCGCAATCCTGGCCGCCGTGCTGACCTTGCCGTCGAACCTGGGCTACCTGGTGGATGACAAGAACCTGGCCCTGGTGCTGATGGCCTTTCACGTGTTTACCGTGAGCATGCCCTTTGGCGTCGGCCCTTTGGCCGTGCAAGAAGTAGTGCCCAGCCCGATGCGTGGGCAGGCCTCGGCGCTTTATCAGTTTGCCGTGACCTTGATCGGCCTGGGGATTGGCCCGACCGCCGTAGCCTTGGGCACCGATTATGTGTTCGGCAGTGACTCGGCGCTGCGCTACTCGCTGGCGGTGGTGACGGGCGTTTCGCTGGTGCTGGCAGTGGTGATTCTGATGAGCGGCCTGCGTTCGTATCGCGAAAGCCTGGAGCGTCTCAAAAGCTGGGCGCCCAAGGATCCCACGCTGGTGGTACCAGGGCGGCAGGTGCCAGCGGCTGACGCTTGAGTCAGCAATTTCTCTCGCTAGATCAAGCTGACACCCCACGGGGTGTCAGTTTTTTTACGTCGGCAATCTTTCCAGAAACCGTTTGCCAAAACATGACGCTTTGATAAAATCGATTCACATGTTCCGCAATGCGGAACATGGTTTCAATAAAAACAAGATATCGAGGTTCAGATGAATTCCAGCGTGAGCTACGAGCGCCAAGGCGAGATTGCACTGATCACCCTGAACAACCCGCCGGTCAACGCCCTCGGTCAAGCCGAGCGTGAAGGTCTGTTGCGCGCCTTGCACCAGGGCCAGATCGACACGCAGGCCAAGGTGTTGGTGTTGCTGTGCGCTGGCCGCACCTTCATTGCCGGGGCTGATATCAAGGAGTTCGGCAAGCCGCCTCAGGCGCCGAGCCTGCCGGAAGTGGTCAACGCCTATGAACAAAGCGACAAACCCTGTGTAGCGGTGATTCACGGCACGGCCCTGGGCGGAGGTCTGGAAATGGCCCTGGGTTGCCATTACCGAATCGCCCGCCGCGATGCCAAGGTCGGCCTGCCGGAGGTCAAGCTCGGGTTGCTGCCGGGCGCGGGCGGCACCCAGCGCTTGCCCCGTCTGGCCGGTGTGGCCAAGGCCTTGGAGATGATTGTCTCCGGCCAGCCCATCAACGCCACGCAAGCCCGGGAACATCACATTGTCGATGAACTGTTCGACGGCGATCCCCGCACCGCCGCCATCGCCTTTGCCCAACGCATGCTGGATAACGGCCTGGGTGTGCGGCGCACCGGTGAACAAACTGCCGCCCTCAAGGGCGTGGACAACGCTGCGTTGATCGCCGCTAAACGCGCCGCTGTCACCCAGGGGTTGCCGGGGTTCTTTTCCCCACCACGCTGCGTCGCGGCGGTCGAAGCGGCGACCTTGCTGCCCCTGGCCGAAGGCTTGCAGCGCGAGCGCGCACTGTTCCAGGAGTGCCTGGCCTCTGAGCAGCGTGCGGCGTTGGTACACGCCTTCTTTGCCGAGCGCCAATGCGCCCAGATCGACGACCTGCCCAAGGACACGCCCGTACGCACCGTTGAACGCGTCGGAGTGATCGGTGGCGGCACCATGGGCGTGGGAATCGCCTTGAGTTTTGTCAGCGCCGGCATTGCCGTGCTGCTGTTGGAAGTCGATGAGCCGGCCCTGCAGCGGGCATTGCAACGCGCCCGCGAGATCTGCGAAGCCAGCGTCGCCCGTGGCAGCTTGAGCCCTGCGCTGATGGAGCAGCGTCTGGCGCTGCTGCACGGCGGGGTGGAGTACGGCGAACTGGCCACTGCCGATTTGGTCATCGAGGCGGTGTTTGAAAGCCTGGAGGTCAAGCGCCAGGTGTTTGAACGCCTGGATCACGTCTGCAAACCCGGCGCGATCCTCGCCAGCAATACTTCTTCGCTGGACCTGGACGTTATCGCCAGCTTCACGTCACGGCCTCAGGATGTGGTGGGCCTGCACTTTTTCAGCCCGGCCAACGTCATGCGCCTGCTGGAAGTCGTGCGCGGGCGGCACACCGCTTTCGACGTGTTGGCCACCGTTATGCAATTGAGCAAAAAACTCAACAAGATTGCCGTGGTGGTAGGCGTCTGTGACGGGTTCGTCGGTAACCGCATGATCTTCCAGTATGGCCGCGAGGCCGAGTTCCTGTTGGAGGAGGGCGCCACTCCCGAGCAAGTCGACGGGGCCTTGCGCACCTTCGGCATGGCCATGGGCCCCAATGCCATGCGGGACCTGTCGGGGCTGGATATCGGCTGGAGTATCCGTCAGCGCCAGCGCGCCACGCTGCCCGCGAACTATCCGTTGCCCGGCGTGCTCGACGCGTTGTACGTGGCCGGCATGCTCGGCCAGAAGACCGGCAAGGGCTTCTACTGTTACGCCCCCGGCTCCCGTCGTCCCGAGCCCAACCCTGAACTGTTGCCGTTGCTGGAAGCCGTCTCCCGCGAGAAAGGCATCGAGCGGCGCGCCCTGAGTGATGAATACATCGTCGAGCGCTGCCTGTTCGCCTTGATCAATGAGGGCGCAAAAATCCTGCAGGAAGGCATCGCCCGGCGTAGCAGCGACATCGATGTGATCTACCTCAACGGCTATGGCTTTGCCGCCTGGCGCGGCGGCCCGATGTTCTATGCCGACAGCCTTGGCCTGGACAAGGTACTGGCGCGTATTCGCGAGTTCCATCAGCGCTTCGGCGCCTGGTGGGAGCCCGCGCCGCTGCTGGAAAAACTGGCGGCAGAAGGGCGGCGCTTCGCTGACTGGAAACTGGATTCATAACGGCCTGCTTCACGGTCTATCAATGGCTTGGAGAAACAACATGGATATTCATTTTACCGCTGAAGAACTGGCGTTTCGTGATGAAGTCAGGGCCTTCCTGAAGCACAAACTGCCCCAGGACCTGGCCGACAAGGTGCGCCTGGGCAAGCCTTTGTCCAAGGATGACCACTTACGCTGGCAGGCAATCCAGAACGCGCAGGGGTGGTACGCCACCCATTGGCCGGTGGCCTTTGGCGGTACTGGCTGGGGCGCTGTGCAAAAGCATATCTTTGATGAGGAATGCGCACTGGTGGGCGCTCCGCGCAGCATTCCGTTCGGGGTCAACATGGTGGCGCCGGTGCTGATCAAGTACGGCACGCCACAGCAACAAGACCACTACCTGCCGCGCATCCTCGACGGTGCCGATTGGTGGTGCCAGGGCTACTCCGAGCCAGGTGCCGGCTCTGACCTGGCCTCGCTGAAAACCCGCGCGGTGCGCGAGGGCGACTTTTATATCGTCAATGGCCAGAAGACCTGGACCACCCTGGGCCAGCACGCCAACATGATTTTCTGCCTGGTGCGCACGGACCCGCAGGCGCAGAAGCAACGGGGTATTTCCTTCCTGCTGATCGATATGACCAGCCCGGGTATCAGCGTGCGCCCGATTATCACCCTGGACGGCGAACACGAAGTCAACGAGGTGTTCTTCGACAACGTCAAGGTGCCGGTAGCGAACCTGGTAGGCGAAGAAAATCAAGGCTGGACGTGCGCCAAATACCTGCTCACCTATGAGCGTACTGGTCTGGCGGGAATCGGCGCGTCGAAGGCGGCGCTGGCCCACCTCAAGCGCATTGCCCGCAAGCAGATGAGCGAAGGCCGGCCAATCTTCGACGACCCGCTGTTTCGCGCCCAGGTCGCGGAGCTGGAAATGCAACTGATGGCCACTGAAATGAGCACCCTGCGCACCCTGGCCGCGGCCAAGGATGGCGGGGTGCCCGGTGCGGAAAGCTCGATCCTCAAGGTCAAGGGCACCGAAGTTCGCCAGGCCATCAGCCACTTGCTGCGCAAAGTGATCGGGCCCTATGCGCTGCCCTATCTGGAAGAAGAACTGGAGCTGGATCATCCGGGCGAACCCCTGCACGCCGACTACAGCGTGGCGTTGGCCAGCCAGTATTTCAACCTGCGCAAGCTGTCGATCTTCGGCGGCTCCAATGAAATTCAGAAAAACATCGTCGCCAAGATGATTCTCGAACTGTAAGGGGCTTTGATCATGGACTTCAAACTGACCGAAGAGCAGCAAATGCTGCAAGACACCGCCACCCGCCTGGTGCGCGACGCCTACAGCTTCGAGGCGCGTGAGCAGTATGCCCAGAGCGATGAGGGCTTCAGTCGTAGGTTCTGGCAGCAACTCGGTGAACTGGGGCTGACGGCGGTGCCGTTTCCCGAGGCCCTGGGCGGCTTTGGCGGGGGCGGCGTCGATACGATGCTGTTGATGACCGAGTTCGGTCGCGGCCTGTGCCTGGAACCCTACGTGGAATCGGTGATTTATGCCGGCGGGTTGCTGATGCAACTCGCTAACTCGGCCCAGCAGCAAGACCTGTTGGCGCAAGTGGCCAGCGGGCAATTGCTGCTCGCCACGGCCTTTGAGGAGCAGCAGAGCCACTACCATTTGAACGATGTGCAGACCCGTGCCGAACAGACGGCCGAGGGCTGGACACTGACCGGCAGGAAAGCGGTGGTAATGGGCGGGCACCAGGCCGGCTTGATTCTGGTCAGCGCGCGGATCAGTGGTGACAGCCGCGATGAGCACGGCATTGGCCTGTTCCTGGTGGATCCGCAGGCCGCTGGCGTCGAGCGCCGCACCTATCCCACGGTCGATGGCCGCAAAGCCTGCGACCTTTACCTGGATAAGGTGAAGGTCTCTGCCGATCAGGTATTGGGTGAGCCGGGCCAGGCCCTCGCGGCGTTGCGTTATCAGCAAGGGCGAGCCATTGCCGCGCAGTGCGCGGATGCGTTGGGCAGCATGCAGGAAGCCTGTCGCCTGACCCTGGAATACTTGAAGACCCGGCAACAGTTTGGTGTGGCGATTGGTCAGTTCCAGGTGCTGCAGCACCGTATGGTGGACATGCGTACCGACCTGGAACAGGCCACCAGCATGGCGATCCTGGCCGCGTGCTGCTGCGACGAAGCAGACAGCCTTGAGCGCACCAGGACCCTGGCCGCCGCCAAGTTCATCGTCACCCGCGCCGCGCGCAACATCGCCGAGCAGGCGATCCAACTGCACGGCGGGATCGGCATGACCTGGGAGTACGCCCTGGCGCATCACGCCAAACGCCTGGTGATGCTCAGTCATCAGTTCGGTGATGACGACCATCACCTCAAGGCTTATGCCGCGTTGCTCGATGCCGCATGAACCGCCGATTTTTCACTCTGAGGGAGCACCTATGAAAGTCCTCGTCGCAGTCAAACGAGTGGTCGATTACAACGTGAAAGTTCGCGTCAAGGCGGACAATTCCGGCGTCGATCTGGCTAACGTCAAAATGTCGATGAACCCCTTCTGCGAAATCGCCGTGGAAGAAGCCGTACGCCTGAAAGAAAAAG
>NZ_JAAQWU010000034.1:0-39220 GCF_012985695.1 Pseudomonas sp. WS 5027
ATATATATTAATAGTACATACAAAGCCCAAGGACAAACAATATCCATATAGTTCATAGGGCCAGACCTGTACACAGGGCGCGCCCATTATATACGTATATAATGGGCGCGCCCTGTGTACAGGTCTGGCCCTATGAAGAGCTAGGGCTATACTTGTACGTAATAGGGCCTTGACTGTATGTGATAACAGGGCATAGCCTGTACACGCTACTACTGATAGCGGCTATGTACAGGCAAAGCCCTATGTTTTTTGCTACTGATAGGGAATTGACCATGGACGAGACAGAAAGCCCGTTGCGGGCCATGCCTGGGCAGGTACTGGAAAAGGACAGCGCTTGCGCGCTGGCTCGTTTATGGCGCGGTAACCCGCGCCGCGTAAGGCTTCCAGCTAGGCAAGAAAGGACGAGCGATGAAAAAGGTACAAGGTGCCACCAAAAAGCTAAAAAGTTCTTTTGTTCACTTGATCTTTTGAACAAAGGAACATAAGGTTGCAGGGCATGTTAATCAACCACGAGCAGGAGGATAGACCGATGGCTCAAGTAGTAGCGGTGCTAAACCAGAAGGGCGGCACCACCAAAACGACAACATCAACAAACCTTGCAGCGTGCCTAGCCGTCAAGCATGGGCTTCGTGTACTCCTGGTCGACCTGGACGGCAAACAAGGCTCGGCGAGCGACTGGGCTAACTCCAGGGTAGGCGAGCCGGGCGACCCGTCCCTCATTCCCGCGGTAGTGATGGGCAAGCAACTGCCGCGCGACCTGCCACGCATTGCCGACGGCTACGACATCATCATCGTTGACGGCGCCGGCCAGGTTGACGAACTGAGCAGCGCCGCCATCAAAGCGGCCGACGCCGTGCTGATTCCCGTCCAGCCAAGCCAGTACGACATATGGGCCACCAGCGACCTGGTGCGCCTGGTGAAAGACCGACAGGAGCTGACCGACGGGAAGCTGAAAGCGTTCCTCATGGTCGCCCGCGCCGTCGAAGGGACCGTCATGGAGCGAACCGCGCGCCAGGCCCTGGAAGACTTCGAACTGCCGATCCTTGAGGCGCAAACGCACCAGCGCCAAGCCTACGTTGGCGGCATTGTGGAAGGCCGGAGCGTTATCGACCTGCCACCCAGCCACCCAGCACGCAAAGAGATCGAGGCGCTCGCTGACGAGCTCCTGGAGGCCATCCGATGAGCAGCACCCCAAAGCTGAGCACTCAGCGACCCGGCCGCCGCGACGACGCGCCAGAGCCGGCGCACCTGACAAAGCTGCGCGCGGCGCTTTCGAATGCCGGCGAAGAAAAGAAAATCCCGGGTTTCATGGCTCCTCCCAGCTACCACAAGGCGCTGCAGGAGCTGAAGAACATGACCACTACAGGCGAGCCCGTGAAGAACTTGCTGCTCGAGGCGATCGACGACCTGGTCGCGAAGTACTCCCGCGGCGAGGGGCGATTCAAGGTGGACGACCGAGAGGAGCTGGTACGGAGGCTGGAAAGCCTCAAGTAAGGAAGGAAGCTCGACCAGCGGGTGCAACCGCCGGCCGAGCAGGAACACAAACAATCCCCGAGAAGGAATCAATCATGTCCGACCGCGACTATAACATGCTGGCCGCGCTGCCAGTTGCTCACATCACCGATCCGCGCTTCCGCCACCTGGTGCTCAAGTTCATCGCCCTGCGCGTTCCTGGGCGCTTCGGCAGCCACGCCACCGCGATCGTAGAGAGGGCCGCATGATGACCCTCAACCAGCCAAAAGCCCTCGAGGCGGCCGCCCAGGCCCTTGCCAAACACTTCGGCTACGACTACAGCGAGATCCGCATGACGGATCACTACCTGCGCAAGAAGCGCCGCCCGGATCGCCAGGTCGTGGCCCTGGTCGAGCTGGCAGACCGCCTGCTGCGGCCACACTTCGACACGATCACCGATCTCGACGACCAGGTCGCGCTGCTGCAACTGCGGATCCGCTCCGTCCAGGAGGAAGCCCGCAACCTGGCCGACTACATGCTCGCCCTGCCCGGGCGCCTGCCGCCACACCTGGACAAGGAGCATGACGCGATCCAGTTCCGCGCCTGGCTGAAAGACCAGGTCAAGGCCGCGCCCTTCCCCCACTACACGAAGCCGCACCAGGAGCCCCGCTGATGAGCCGCCAATCCTCAAGCTCGGTCGAAGTCCTGCTCGGCCTCCTGTTCGGGGCAGTTCTCGCCCTGGGCATGTTCATCTACAAGCTGTACACGCACCAACCGGACCCGCAAGCCACAGAAGGCGACGACGAATGAAAGCCCTGACCACCACAGCCCTGGCCATCGCACTCCTGGCCACCACCCTGCCGGCGTTGGCCGGCCGCGACTGCGACGTCGACCGCGACGGGCGCACCGATGCAACGTGCGGCGGCCCTGACCGGGATCTGGACAACGACGGCCGCACCGACGCGCGCTTCGGCGGCCCCGACCGCGACCTGGACAACGACGGCCGCACCGATGCACGCTTCGGCGGCCCCGATCGGGATCGCGACAACGATGGCCGCACCGACGCAACGTTCGGCGGGCCAGACCGCGACCTGGATAACGACGGGCGCACCGATAAGCGCTTCGGCGGGCCTGACGACCGCAAGGGGAACTGACATGGCCATCACCATCAAGGTCCGCATGGGAACCGGCAGCTACCACGCCCGGGCCATGCGCCTCGGCGTCACCGCCAGCAGCTCCGAGGGGGCCGGATCAGCGGCCGCGGCCGTGTGCCGAAAGCTCGGCGCTGATCCCGCCCTGCTCCAGCAGGTTCAAACAGAGCCAGGCGTCACCACCTATACACACCCGCACCAGGAGCAATCGGCATGACCACCCAAAGCCAAATCAAGCGCTACACGATCAAGCAAGCCTGGGGTGACCACAGCATCAAACTGGAGGTCGACCACGCCATCCTTACCCCCGAGCGGGCCGATATGCACCTGCGCTTCTGGACTGGTGCCGACGACCAAATAGCAGAGGAAGACGGCGACGTCGTGCGCGCCGCCATCCGGGCTTTCGGCGTCAACGCCATCTACCACATGCTGGCGGACTACGGCGCATCCTTCAAAGACGCCCGGACCGCTAAGCACTGGTCGGAAAAAATGCGTGACCTGGAAGGCTACGGGGGCGAAACAGATACGCCTTACGGCTGGATCGGGATCCGCATTGTCGAGGCAGAAGCCCAAAGCCCGAGCTTCGACGAAGTCGAGCTCGAGGAGCTGGCCGGATGACCGAGCGCAACTTCCACGCCGATTGCCCGCACTGCAACCGCGACGAGTTCATCGACGAGGATGATTGGTTCGAACACGTCAGCATGTGCGAATGGGAACAGGAGCAGGATCGCCTACGCGACGAGGAGGAGTAGAGGCCCTGTCGCCATCCCCACAAGCCCGCCGCCCTGGCGGGCTTTTTGTTACCCTGCGCGCCTCAACCAATGGAGATCCGCGCAGCATGAAAGCAAAGCCCCTTCTCATCGGCCTCGGCGTGGCCGTCCTGGTCGTCCTCGGGATCCGCGACCTGATGAACAAGGACGCCAATGCGCTCGAGCGCGTAAGCGATCGCGCCGGCATTCAGGTCAACTGTGAAATCACGAAGTCCAGCGGGCAGCGCTGGGGCGTATGCCGCTACCAGAACGGCGCGCCGGCAAGTGCCTGGCTCGACCGCGACGGCACCTGGATTGCCGGCAACGGCGGCGCGATCAAGATTGTCGATCGCCTGGCCAGCGTGACAGACCTACAGGGCCTGCCCAGTGTCATGCGTGACTACATGAAACCGCCGACCATGCCGGGCGATCTGTTCGAGTAACGGGCGCCAGAAACGAAAAAAGGCCCCCACCGCCGCTAGGCAGTGGGGGCTTTCTTCATTCCAGCGGGCGCGAAGCCTCGATCGTGCAGCGGTAGCTTTGCTGCCGACTGCCGCGCTCCGTCACCTTGTCGATCGACCACTGGCCCTGCATGAAACTCGGCCAGCTGCCATCGAGCACCACCAGGCCCTCGGCCGCATAGCCTGGGTTGCCGGGGCAATCGATTTGCACCTTGTACGCGCTGCGCTTGAGCTTGCGCAGCTCCCCCTCGCCGGCGGCCTTGGCCTCCGCTTCGTTCGGCCAGCGCTGGCGCACCTGCTTGAACGGCTTCTCGCCGATCTCCACCTTGCATTCCTTGCCGCTGGCGCCGTCCCACCAGGTCGTGCGGCACCCCTTGAACTTGACCCGGCTGTCATCGTCCAGGCTGGCCTGGATGAATGCCGCATCGCCCGGCCGGTTGTCCTTCGTTACCGCGATCGTCATCACCGGCAGCGACTTCCCCGACAGCGACTTGAGCTGGCCGCGCCTTGCCATGACGTAGAGCTCGTTTACCGGCTTGGTCACCGCGTCATGCTGGCGCGCCAGGCGCGTCAGGAAGCCCATGTCCGTCTCGTTCGACTGATCGACGTGCTCGACCTGGATCGCGTCCAGGTCCGCAGCGATCCGCGGCGAGAAGCCATGCCGGGACGTCAGCTCGCGGAAGATCGCGCCCAGTGTCGTCGGGCCGAAGCTCGCCGACTTGCGGGCCTTGAAGTCCGTCTCGTCGGCCACCTTGAAGGGCGCCGCCGTAGCGATGATCTGCAACTGTGACGGGAACAGCTGGGGGATCATGCGTGTGACGATGAACTCGCCGGCATCGACCAGGCCCGATTCCTTGTAGCCGCGGCGCAGGCCGATTTTGCCGTCGACGCTCGGCAAGCCGTCTAGCCCCTCTGTGTTAACCGTGAGCTTGAGCGTGTCGGACTGCACCCCGGCCGCGTCCACATATTCCCAGTCGATCAGCCGGCCATTGATCAAGCCCGCATTGGCGCCCGTGACCTCGACCGCTGGCGTGTAACCCAGTGACATAACCCCTCCTCAATCCCACGCACGAACCGGCGCGGCATTGGTCGGCGAAACCTCCAGCTCGGGCAAGATTACCCACAAGCCCGAGGGCAGCGCCGGCCCATGCTCGACCAGGTTCTTATTGATCCGCCAGAAAGCCTCCTCGGCGGCGTCATCAGAGCGCCCCAGCTCGCGGTAGAGCAGGACGTTTGCCGAATCGCCCGCGATGGTTCTTACCCTACGCATTCACGAACTCCTCCAGGTCGAGCGACCACTCCAGGAGCGACGTGGTGCCGTCGTCCAGGACGCGCTGCTGGCTCTCTGTGATGTCGTTGATCCGCCAGCGCCCCCACACCCGCCCCACTCCGTCGACGAGCGCGTAGGGCTGGCGGGCGTCGGCCATGGCGCGCAGCTCATCGAGCTTGGCCATGCCCGCGGCCCATTGCGCCTTGCCGGACAGACGCAGCGACTCCAGGCCCTGGCCTGTGTTATGCGACTTAGGCTTGCTGCTGATGATGTCGAGACTCACCCAGCCGCCCGATGTTTTGCGCTCGAGCCGCTCATAGGGGAAGCCGCTGCCCAGGCCGAACACGAACGACCCCAGCGCCATTTGCTGCGCCATCGTCAATCACTCCCGTCAGTCAATGAAGAACCCCGGCGCACAGCCAGCTGGTCGCCGGCCAACATCGGCAGTAACTCAGCCTTGAGCCTGGCCAGAATCTCGTCGGCCTGGCGCTTGTCGTAGGCGGGATCCCCGCTCGGCTGCACCGTGATGCTTGGCGAGAAGGTGATCTGCCGGTTTTCCTCGGTGGACTTGGCCACCGCCTCGGCGGTCTTGGTTGGGCCGGACAGCTTGTCGACCACGCCGCCCACCTTGTCACCGAACCAGGAACCCAGCTCCGAGCCCAGCTCGCTGCCGGCGATACCGCCGATCAACCCGCCGATGGCCGTGCCGATCCCGGGCAAGATCATCGTGCCGATCGCCGCGCCGGCCGCAGCACCACCCCAACCGCCGGCCATACCGCCCACCGCGCCGCCAACTTGGCCAGCGTCACCGTTTGCGATCCCATCAGCCGCCTGGGCAACGCCGCTGACAAGCATGAGGGGCACAGCCGCCTTGCCCGCCAACTTCGTCGCCTTGCCGAGGAAGCCCGGGGCCTTTTCCGCAACAGCAGCTGCAGCGGTCGTTGCCCCTGGCGCAGCTGGCGACAATCCAGCAGCCGGCGGCACCAGCGACAACGGTGCTCGAGGAGCACCTGCAGCTGACGCCACACCAGCCGACGGCGGCACCAAAGACAGCGGCGCCCGAGCTGCTCCTGGTGCAGATCCAGCAACCGGCCCCACGATGGTCAGCGGCTTGCCCGCAATCGCCGCTGCAGGAGCCGCCGGCCGGAGCATTTCCCCCGGCCTGGCCGCAGCCGTTCGAGTTGCCGGCACCGGCTCAGGCATCGCGGCCGCGGCCAGCTCGGGTGCTACCAGGCCGGCCATGGCCAGCAGCGGCCCCGCCAGCTTGCCCAGCCGCCCGCCGCGCGCCCCACCTGCAGCGCTGCCTCGACCACCAGCGCCGCCAACAGCAGCCCCGCGGCCAATCGGCGCGCCGGCACCGACCCGGCCAAGCGTTGCATTCAGGCGTGCAACAGCGCCGGTTGCAGCCGTGGCCGTCTGAGCCGTCCTGGCATCGAGCTTCGCCCGGGCCAAGCCGCCACGGTTGAGCGCCTGCCCAGCAAGCAGGCCGACGAACTTCAGGCCAATGGCCCCGAGCTTCAAAGCAGCCAGGCCAGCAGCTGCGACAGCGATCGCCCCGGTGATGCCCGGGAACGTCTCGGCCGCCCAACTAAGCCCGTCGACCATCACCCCCAGCGGCCCAAGGACCGCATTCAGCGCCGGCAACATCGCGTTGCCGATCAACGTGGTCAGCCGTGTCAGCTTGGCGGTGAAGGCGTTCCAGCCGGTGCGGGAAGTGTTCGCCACCCCGGCCGCCTCCTGCATCATCGAGCCCTGCTCGCCGATCGCCGACGTCGCGTACTTGGTCTTGTCCTTGACCATATCGAACGCGCGCTGCACCTCGCCCAGGTTCTGCAGGAGCGGTTGGATCGCGCCGATCGACTCCGACCCGAACAACTGGGTCGCCACCGCGGCTTGCTCCTCGACCGGCTGGTCCCGGATCGCCTCCAGGACTTTCATGATCGTGGCCGGCGCGTCGGCCTGCATGTCCCTGGCCAGATCCTCGGGCTCAAACCCGAGTTTCGACCAGACTTCCTTTTGCCCCTTAGTCGCCGCCTCGCCCTTCGTCAGGGCCGCGGTGAAGTTCTTGAAGCCGGTACCGGCGATTTCCTTCTCTGTGCCCGGGTTGAGGAATGCGGCCGACAGCGCAGCGGACTGCTCGGGCGTCAGACCGGACGCCTTACCCACCGCGCCGTAACGCTTGACCACCGAAGCAATGTCGGCGGCCGTGGCGTTGAAGTTGTTGCCCAGGTAGTTCGTCGAGTCAGCCAGGTCGAGCGTCTGCATGCGATCCAGGCCCATCGAAGCCCGCCAACCGGCCATCGTTTCGCCGGCCGTCTGCGCATCGATGTCGAACGCCGAACCCATGATCGCGGCGTCACGGGTGAAGTCCATGATCGCCTTTTCTTTCGCCGCGGGGTCAACGTTCCCGTTCTTATCCTTCTGGTCGTTGCCGATACCAGACTGGCCCGCGGCATATTCGATCTTGGCCAGGTCAACCGCAGTCATGCCGGACGAAGCGATCAAGCGATCGCTGGCCATCACAAGGTTGGCCTGGGCCATCCTCTCCTTGCCGCCCTCCTCGAAGTTGATGACTTTACCGACGTCGGCCATGGCTGTTTCCAGCTCCATGGCCTGGTTGATCGGGCGACTGGCGATATAAGCCAGGGCCGCCGTCTCTACCGCCTGCCCTCGCAGATCCGCGCGCTGGGCTCGGTTCGCCTCGATCCGCCCTTGGGCGCCCTTCACGGCGTCCAGCTTGGCCTTCTGCGAGGCAAGCGCCGCATTCGCCGCCGTGGTGGCCGACTCGAGGCGCTTTTGCTCGCTGGCGAGCTTGCCAGTGTCCACGCCGGCCGACGTCAAGTCGGCCTGCAGGCGCTTCAACTCGTTGCCTTGGCTGCGCTGCGCGGCCTCCATGGTGCGCAGGCTTGCCGTGCCCTTGTCCTGGGCGGTGGCCAGCTTGGTCACATCTGCTGTCGCCGCCTTGAGCTCCCGAGCCAAGCGCGCCTCCTCGGCACGCGCAACCCGCACCTGGCCGGCGGTAGCCTCCGTCGACGCAGCGAGCTGGCGGTGCGCGGCTGACGCCTTGTTGTGCTCGGCCGTCAACTGCGCGACCTTGCCGACGGCCGCCTGGTGCTCCCTGCCCAGCCTGGCCTGCTCGACTCGCGCCGCCTGCAGCTCCGTCTTCGTCTTGGCGACCTTATCCGTCAGCCGCGCGAAGCCATCCATCGACCGAACTGTTCGGTTCAGTTGCTGCAGCTCTGCCTGCTGGAGCTTGATCCCCTCCTGCAGGTCGTCGGCCTTCTTGGTGAAGTCGCCAAACGTGCTCGAGTAGGCGTCGACCGCGGCCAGCTTCAGGGAATACTTCGACTCAGCCATGCCTACTCCTTTTTCACCCCGAGACGCGCCACCGCCAGCTCATACCGGCGCAGCGCTTTCCCGGCGTCCCACTCCAGAATCTCCCCCTCGCTGACGTGGTACACGAGAGGGACGACATCACAGATCACGTCGATGTCGTTTACTGAAAGAAGGCCGCCGGTTTGTTTAAAAAATCGTTCAACCGCGCCTGCAACTGGGTCCAGTCGGGGATCGCCAGGCTTTGCACTTCTGGCACCGACAGGCCGGTACAAGCGGACGTGCAGAAGTCCGCGCGCTCGGTGTCGGTTTTCATCTTGCGCATGGCCTTGCTGACCTTGAGCGACGGAACCTCGATCGATACCTGGTCCTGCATCTGCCCGCCGAAACGCTTGATCGGGACCAGCAGCGGCGCGTTGTCCTGGTCCTTCGGCTTGGAGCCCAGGAAGTAGGACGCCGGCAGCGAGATGTACTCGCCGATCAGGATCTGCAGCGACACGTAGTCCGGTCGTTTCAGCTCGTCGAGCAGTTCCGCCGGCAGGCCGCTGGCCAAGCGCAGCAGCGCCTCGAAGCGGTCATCCTCATCGGTGCCCGCCTCCTCGATCGCCTTGCGGTGCTCGGCAACTGCGAAGGCCCGAAGCTGGATCTCCGTCAGTTGGCCGCCATCGGGCTTGTTGATCGGGTAACGCAGGGTGTGGAGCGGCATCTGCCAGGCTTTCTTGTCTTGCATACGGGTATTCCTTACGCGAACGAAAAAGCCGCCCGGAGGCGGCTCAGCGGGGCCAGGAAGGCCGGGATCAGGTCGACAGCAGTGCCAGACGGCGAGCGCCCTTCAACTGGTCGACGCCGTTGACCACGACCTTCTGCGTGCGGGTGTCCAGGTCGATAACCGGGATGCCGTTCTCGAGGCGCTGGTAGCTGCGCACCATCAGCTCCAGGACGGTCACAGGCTTGTCCTTCATCTTGAGGGTTTTCTCCTCGAAGACTTTCAGCTTGCCGCTGACGATGTGGTAGGTGAACCACTCGTTGCCGTCCTGGTCTTCGCCGGCCTCCTGGACGGTCAACATGACTTCATCGCCGCCGCTAACGCCCAGGGCGGTGATGATCGGCAGGCCGATACCATTGAGGGTCAGCTTGGCGGTCAGCGCCTTCATGCCGACCGCCATTTCCTCGGCCAGGAATCGGCCGCCCCGCATTTCCTCGGTTTCGAAGTCAACCTTCGGCGGCTCGAATTCCTCGATGGTCGCCATCAGCGGCAGGCCCTGGAGGAAGGCCGTGATTAACTGCCTTACGCGGTTCGTAAACATTTACAGGGTCTCCTGCAGGAATTCTTCGATGATCGAGTCGACGGCGTTGAGCTGGTAAACCATGTGCTCGTTCGGCGCATAGCGGCCGTAGTCGATGCACAGGAACCAGGTGCCGTTTTTGTACTTCTCGACGCTGTTCAGCTCGGGGTGCAGGTAAACGCTACCGCCCGGGATGGTGCCGTCAGCAACCAGGGTTTGGAGCCAGAGATCGATACGCTTGACCTCCTGCTCCATGAAGGACTTGGTCAGGTTCTTCGCCATGACCTTCTGCGCAGCGCCGACAAGCTTGCGGGCGATCGCGTCCTCGAGGCCGACGTAGCTGATGAACTTGCCAGTGATCGAACGGTTGCCGATCAACGAGAAGCCGCCCAGCGAAGTGCGCGCGTAGTAGCTCACGCCGTAGCGGTTGAGCAGGTCGCCATCGGTGGACTTGTCCAGGATGTTGTACTCAACCATGCGCGACACGTCGGCCGCGTAGGTGACCTGGTTGCCCGGGCTTTCCCACTGCTTGACCGCGGCCAGCGCCGCGATGGCCAGGCTCGACGGCGGCAGGAACACGTTGCCCTGGGCCGCCTTCGAGTAGATCGCCGGCATCTGGTGCACCAGGTAGCAGCGGTCGTAGCCGAGATCCGCGCCGCCGATCGCCTCGCTGTTCTCTACCTGCCCCTGGACGCCGACGTCCTTGCCGTCCAGGACAACCCGGGCGCGCAGACGCTTGCCGATCGATGCCAGTTCGCTGTGCACCGACTGTTCGGACGAGAAGCCCGGGGCGCCGATGATGGTCGGCTCTTCCTTGCACACGCCCAGGGCCTGGATGCCAAGCTTCTGGCCGCTGACCGGGTCTTCGCCGCCGATCACGTTGTTGATGGTTGCAGCGGGCGTGGCGCCCTTCTCGACCACGACCACATAGACCGGGATCTTGACGACCTTGAGGATCTGCTTGACCACGTTGTACAGCGTGCCGGCTTCGGCGCCGGTTGGGTCCAACTGCTCGGCCAGGGTCAGGTTGTTGATGCGGAACGGCGAGTTGAGCGGCACGCCCAGGGCGCGGTTCGGCGCGGTGCCGACAATGGCCACGACGTTGTCGCCGATCCCGCCCATCGATTCCGCTGGCTCGCTCGTCTCGATCGAGACGCCGTTATGTTCGAAGTTGCTCACCAGGGCCATGGATCAAGCCTCCTTTGCGGCAGTGGTTTTCTTGGCAGGGGTCGCGTCGACCGGCTTGAGCTTGATGCGGCCAACCGCCTCGAGCTGCTGCGCCTCGACTTCCAGGAGATCCAGCTCCTGGTCAACCGCGGACCAGTGACCACCCTTCATCGGGAAGGGGATCACGACGATGTACTTCTGGCGTTGAGCCATGTGCTTTCTCCAGGAACAAAAAGGGCCGCAAGCGCGGCCCAGGGAATGGGGTCAGATTTCTTTCCAGGGGTTGACCTTGAAGGTCAGGCCCTTGGCCGGCTCGCCAGTGGCGCCGGCATGTTCGGGCTTGATCTTGAAGCCCAGGCGGATCACGAAAGCCCGCGTCGACGTCAGCTCGCGCACCAGGTAGAAGCCGCACCAGAGGTTCAACCGACCGGGGCGCCCCGCCACCACGAACTGCCAGCCGCCCAGGCCCGGCTTGTCCTCCACCACGGCCTGGCCAAGGTGGCCGATCTGGCACTCGCCGACCGGGCAACTGAACAACGGCAGCAGCCGCATGTTGTTGGCCGGATTGCGCACCGCGGTCCACCAGAAACGAGCCAGCCAGCTGGTGACGGGCAGCGCCGGCACCGGCAAACGAAGGCGCCGGAGCAATGGCAGCAGGCCGAATAGCACCAGGGCGTCACAGTTCTCAGCCCACCAGGCGCGTTTGTCGCCGTCGAGTCCGTCGAAGTCATTGCCCCACAGCCACGCCCAATGCGGCAGATTGACGATCGGGCGGCCATCGCTGGCCGACACCCCCGCTTGCGGGAAGAACGCCGCCACGGCCACCACAGGAAGCCCCAGGACGATCGAAGCCAGTCGAGCCAGAGCCAGCACCGACCATTGCACCAGGGCAAACAGCACAACCAGGCACCGCACGGCGCCCAGGAGAATGTTTTCGAGCATTACCAATCCTCAGAAACACGAAAGCCCCCAGGGCGGGGGCTTATCGCAGGCACAAAAAAACCGCTTTCGCGGCCGGGTTACTTCAAGCACTCCGGCCGTTCAGGCCAGACCACCGCAAATGGATCGCCGACATCCTGGGGAACATCGCGCAAGGCTTGCCGGTAAACGGCAACAGCCGCGCGATCGGCTTCACCCAACGGGCTGTCCTGCACTTGCGTATAGTCAGTTTCGCGCAGGAGCTGGTTGCGCAAGGCACGAACCGAAGCCCACTGAGCCAACTGGTTGCCCTCGGGCGTGGTCGTCATGCTTTTACTTTCACTCATCAGAACACCACCTTTTCAGCCAGGGAAAGCTTGGTGACGATCTCGCCTTGCTTGATAGACGGACCGATACCCACCTTCATCGAGTCAATACGAATCGCCGTGATGTATGCATTAGGGCAGAAGATCCGAACAACTACGTTGCCGTTGTCATCGACATACACCGATGGCGTCATATTCCCAACAGCGTTTGTACTGATAAGAGCGCGCTGAGCGCTGTAGGCATAACCAGCAACTGTTTCGTCAACAACTTTCGAGCTGCCGTAACTGTACCCGCGCAAGTTGAGCCAGAACATCCTGTCATCGCGGTTGACGTTCAGAGGCAATTTGAAGTGGAAGTAAACGTCCGTGGTTTTCCCGAGGTTGGTCGGAACGAAGCCGCCAGACGCCTGCGGTTCGATCGGACCGCCAGTACCCCACACCTGGCCCTGAAAAATACTCATGGTCAGCGTGCCGTCGCTGTACGGATCGCCCACCGTGTCCTTGAGCGAACGCCACTCATCGAACTTCACCAGAGCATCAGCCAGAGCCGCATTGATGCCCGCCATTTTACCGCTGACCACATTGGTCAAATTGTTGGCCGCTGTTACCAGGCCGGCGATAGTAGATTCCAAGCTCACGCTTTAACCCCCAATACTATTGATCTTATTGGCACCGCTATTGAAAGCGGCTGCCAGTCTAGTAAATGCGTCTTCTGTAGCACCCTCCAGCGCACTCACAGAAGCTGCCGAAGCAAAGTAACTAGGGAGGTTTCCCCCTAACTTCGCTGAATCAACAGCCTGCGCTGTTTTCAGGAGAAACTTCCCATCGACCTGGGCGATTGTGTAAGTGGTCGCCTTATCAGACTTCTCGGCCAACTTCGTCAGCATCGTGTTCGCGAAGTTGGGATCCTCGTTCAGAGCCTTGGCAAACTCCTCCAGCTGGTTCAGCGCCTCCGGCGCCGCCCCGACCAGCTCCTGCAGCCGAGCGTCTAGCTGTGCCGGCGTAACTGTGTCGGACGCCTCAGCCTTGCTAGCCAAGCCCGGCACCGTTACCTGCATCACCACGTTGCCGGTGCCATCGAATCCGATTTCGCCCTGCGCCTGGCCCGCCAGGGTGATGGTTCGCACCACCTTCAGCTTCGAGGCGGTGGCCGCATTCGCGCCAAGAGTGCGCGCCGCATCGTCGATATCGGCCTTGCCGTATACCTCCGACCGATCCGCTTTGTTGCGCAACTTGCCGTCGATCACGCCCAGGGCGTTGTTCACCGAGGCGAGCAGGCCATCCAGTGCAGCCAATAGGCCCATGCCTAACCCTCCTGCGCGGAGATAACCCCCGCGTGATATGTGAAAGCCTCCTGCAGGCCGTCCATCAACGCCGTTACCGCGGCGTCCGCTCCCTGCGCCAGTTCGAGCGCCTGGATCGCGTTCCGCTCTGCCTGCAACGTGCGCTGCAGGACGTTCTCTGCCAGCACGCCAACAGGCCCTTGGACGCCCAGCGAGATCACGCTCAGCCGTGGCGCAACGGCCTGGCGGATCTCCACCACGCTCGCGCCCTGCTTGAGGGTGACAATTCGCTCTACCCCGCGCGTGATTGTTACCGCCGGAACGCCGTTCATTCGATCACCGCCGGCACCAGGCGAATTTGGCCCCGCACCAGGCTGTAAACGTCCCCGCTGGGGTACATGACGCGCAGCTCATAACGGGCGCCGGTCCACAAGGCGCCGCTGGTACCGGCCGTTTTCTCCGGCGCCAAGCGCACCGCCATCTGACCTTTTTCAGGACCGAAGACAACGCCACCATCTTCCGTGGTGCACTCGGCCAGTACCTGGTTGCTCGCGGCAGGACAGATCCGAAAGACGGCCGCGCAGCCGTCGAAGTCGATCGGCTCGCGCGGCGTGCCGCTGCTTTCCCAAACCAGAGAGAACCCGAAGGTCGTCCCTTCTATCAGTGTCATTTCAGGTCCGTTCATGGCCCGCCCCTACTTGCCTTCCAGCTCCAGCACACGGAGCAGGAGCCCAACGTGCCGAGCCATGTTGTCGACGTTAGCCGTGGCCAGCTGGGCAAGCTCCTCGGTCAACAGAAGGTTGAGGCTTTCACCACCAATCACCACCGTCACGCTATCAGTCGGCAGGGCCGAAAGATTCAGCGTGAAACGCTGCAGGATCCTGGCCGATGCCGCCTTATAGGTCTGGAGCACGTCGGCCTGGGAGTAAACGCCGAGCAGCGTCCCCGTCGACAGGAAGAAGCCGAATTCGCCGACCTCATATTCCAACGGGCCATCGAACAGCGCGGCGATCCGCAGATTGCCGCCGCCGAGGTCTTCATAATCATTAACCGCGACCCGTTGCGTTTCAGCCTGCAGGGCCGTTTCGGCGCCGGTCGGGTTGTACCGCCCGGTGCCGGCTGCAACGTGAGTGATCTCACCCTTGAGCCCCCTGTTCTTCGCCAGGACCAACTCATTTAGCCCAGCCGCGGTAAAGCGAATCACGCGCGCGTTATCTGTCATACCTGCCCCTCGAGGTCGTAATCGTTCGTTGTGTAGAGCAGCGCCGCCGCGGCGCTGGCCAGCTGGCCGCCCAGCTCGAAGTCAGGCAAAGACCCATCGAGGAACAGCTCATCGCTTGTGATCGGTTCATGCGCCGCCGCAGCCGCCACCACCGAGCCCCGCAGCACAACCTCGGGCAACTCGCCGTGATAGTCGGGATCGCCCAGGACAAGCCCATAGCCAGCGGCGCCCGCAATGCGAAGCCCGCCGGCCGTCTCGTGAACCAGCGTGATCGACATATCGTCGCGCTCGCTCTTTGCTGCATGCAGGCGCCGGTATAGCCGGTTGTGATCGCCCGTCGACCAGGGTCGGGTGATGATCGCCTGGACATCGAAACTGTACGGCTCACCCACCGGCACCGCGGCGTACCAGGGCGTGATGTTGGGCGTAAAGCCCATCGACTCGACCGCGTATTTCAGGGCCTTGTCCGTACCGGCCTGCCGCTGAATCGACCAGGACAGCGCCACAGTCAGCCGCTTTTCTTCCTCGCTGGAGGCCGCGTTCCACTCCTGGACGCCTCGATCGGCGGCGAGGTACGGCAGGAAGTCGACCGGCGTGCGCTGGGGATCCATCAGCTCGGGAAATGGCGGGGTGATGCGCTCGACGATCTTGCCCAGGGCAAGGTCCAGACCCTGCTCCAGGAGCGAGCTGTTCGCCGGCAACAGGGTGCGTTCGGTCATAGCGTCCGGACCTCGATCTCGATGGCCTCACAGTAGGGCGCCTGGTGCGCCGCGCACTCGATCGGCGCCAATGGCTCAAGCCGCTGCAGACGCTCGGCGCCGGCCGCGATCAGCCCCGCATCGATCCAAGCCGGGTCGACATAGCCTTCCAGGCGATGGCGCGCCGTGGCGTATGCCTGCATAGCCGCGACCGCAGCCGCCTCAGTCAACCCGGAGTCAGGCCCCGGGTTGATCCAGGCGATCGCCCGAATCCGGTACCGACGAATTTCTGCCGCTTGGACCGTCACCAGGTCCGTCTCCGGCCGCACGTCGTCGCGCGCAAAGTGCTTGCGCGTGGCGAGGAGCAGCTCGGCGCTGGGGGTGCCGTCCCCGTCGCGGCCCAGGACCGTTACCGTCACTTTGCCGGGGCTGGTGAATCGGCCGTTGGCGTCCTTCACTTGGGCCGCAAATCCGTCCTCGGTGAAGGTGTACGTGACAACAACCTGGCCAGCCTTGGGCGCCTCGACGCTGACCAGGGCGCGTTCGCCCAAGGTCAACGCCTCGCGTCGGTACTGCAAGCGAGAACCCGCGGCCGGCGCATGCGGCGCAAGGTAGTAGCGCAGCCGCAGGTCGTCATCGGACTCCATCACCGGCGGCACCACCGGGAAGGCATTCGGGTCACCCTCAGAGAGCACCCGGCGCTCCAGGCCCATATCCGCGGCCCTGGCGTCGAGGTTCGAGCCCTCCGACCACCAGGCCAGCATTTGCTTGATGCGCTCGTTCCAGCGCCGCTCGTGCGCCTGGATCCGCAGGGTGAAAGCCTGCATGGCCATGACCAGCAACTCGCCGTCGTTCTCCAGCGTCTCAGCCAGGCGCACAGCCTTGGCCGGAGCCCTGGCCCGTACAAAGGCGATCACCTCCTCGCCGAACTCCTGCAGGAGCGGCTCGAATTCTTCGACCTTGACGATTTCCGGTTCGGCCAGCTGGTTGAGCCCGGGAATAAGCATCGTGCTCATGTGGCCACCTCAAATTGCATTTTTCGGTTGCGCCAGGTTCCAGCCAGGCGCAGCCGCAGGCCCGCGCCTTCACGCACCGCGACAATGGTGTCGGGCTCGAAGTCGCTGATGCCGTTGGCTTCGTTGTAGAACGTCTCGGCCGCGTCGGATTGAGCAAGCAACAGCAGCTCGTCACCGAGGTTCTTCGATAGCCTGGTAACCAGGTTGCTGCCGTACTTGGGCCGCTTCTGCCTGGTGCCAAGCGGAGTCGTCAGCGCCCGGGTTGCGCGCTGTACGAACTGGGGCCAGTCATCGACCGTGGCCCCGGTGTCTCTGTCGATCCCGATCATGGTCAAGCCTCGCTGATCAGGCGCCCCTGGTGATCGATCACCGGGCCAGTGAAGTGGATGCCGCCGGCATCGAGCGCCATGGCCACCTCGCCGACGGAGAAGATCGCGGACTCGGGCGTCAGCACGATCCTGGTCTGGCCGATCCCGAAGTCCAGGACGTCGCGGGAAGCGTTCAGAGAGGTTTCGCCGGTTTTCCAGGCTAAGGCATGGGCGTCATGGTCATAGCTGCTTTCCGCCCCGTCCGGGTACGTCCGACGGTGCAGCTGGGGCACCGTCGATGCGGGCGGGAAAGCGTCTGATGCTAGGCCGCGCAAGGCGACCGTATGCGCGCCGCCATCGCCGCCGCCGTAGTTGATCAGCACGCACTGCTCGCCGGCCGAGGGAATCAGCGTCTCGACCACCTGGCCGGCGCTCGGGTTGAACCACTTGATCCAGGGCGTCGTCAGGTCGCCGTGGCTGACCTTGCACAGCCCGGCCGGGTCAACCTCGGTGATGATGCCGATACGGGCCTGGTTGTCTGCGCGGCGCCGCAGATCCTCCAGCTCGGCCTCTATCTCGGCCAAGCGATCGACCAGCGGGCCGAGCTTCCTGCTGATGTACTCGTCAAACATTGCGAGCCTCCAGCTGCTGGTACTTGTCCGCGTCGTCGAAGTCCTCGACCTTCCAGG
The DNA here is from genome assembly GCF_012985695.1 of Pseudomonas sp. WS 5027. Classification (NCBI taxonomy): domain Bacteria; kingdom Pseudomonadati; phylum Pseudomonadota; class Gammaproteobacteria; order Pseudomonadales; family Pseudomonadaceae; genus Pseudomonas; species Pseudomonas sp. WS 5027. The sequence continues at coordinate 17,330 of NZ_JAAQWU010000034.1, forward strand.
ACACAAGCGGCAGGCCGCTGATGACCGGATCCTCGGGCACACGATCCGGCCCGGGCGCGATGCCCTGCTGGAACGTCACGCACCAGGCTTCGTAGCCGCCCGAACCTTTCTGGAAGATCGACGGGCCGCTGTGCAGCCCATCAGGGATGTCGCATTGCCGCCCGGAGAAACCCCAGCGGTTGCAGTCGGCCAGGCGCTCCAGAATGGTGGCCAGGTTGACCGCCTCCAGGGCTGGAAACTTCCGGTACCGGCCGACCACCGCGTGCAGCGTCACAGTGACGACATGCACATAGCGGCCGTCCGGCTGGCGTGTACCTGGTGCGGTGCGCTCCAGCTCGATCAGCACACAGGCATCGCCTACATGGCCGTCGAATTCGTCGTAGTTGGCAACGTCCACGCCCAGGCCAGCGCCGTGGATGGCGTCCCCTATCGCGAAGAACAGATCGGAGGTGACGTTGAACGGCCGTTTAGGCGTTGATTGCTTAGGTGGCGAATACATGCCGCGCCTCTCGCTCGAACTGGTCCACGAAGTAGATGTGCGCCCGCTTTTCCCAACGCTCCAGGACGTCCATCGCCGGCCCTTCCCAGTCCTCGCGAACCAGCTCAATCGGCAGACGCTCGCGGCCCTTGCGCCGGAACACAAGCCGCTGGCTCGATTTCATGGGGGAAATAAAGGCGCCGTCGTAGCTCCGATGGCCGACCGATACGCCGTCGGTTGTCTGCTTGGGCGTGCCCAGGTAGTGCACGGCGATTGGCTGCAAGCCGACCCACAGCTTTACCTCGCCCGCGGTCGCCTTGCTGAAAATGTTGTAGCGGTGTCGGATAGGGCTTTGCGTGATGCGCAGCTCCTGGGAGATTTCCCGGGAGCTGTGCGTGCGCAGCCACTGAGCGGTTCGGCGAAGCGCCCGGGCCGCGGCTAGGTCCAGCTTTTTGCTGGCCTGGCCGATGACCTGGTCAACCTCGCCCCATCCCGCGGTTTGTAGCTTTAGCTCGAAGCCCGCCATCTGCCACGCTCCACTGGCTGCTCGTCGCGATCGGCCCAGGGGATCAGCGTCAGAAGCGAGCGAACCCGCCCCAACGGCTCGATGTCGGTAACCGCGTACTCGACGCGATCGATGACGACCTTGGTGCCGACCTTGTCCACCGGCGTTTCGCCCCGGGGCAGTTGCAGGAACTTACGATCCAAGCGGCTGTTGGTCTTGGCCGCACCAGGATCAACCCCCGCGCGGTAGATGCGCCCGGCTACCTCGGGCTTGCCCAACATGCCGTCGACCTCCCGCGCATCCCGGCCAGGTTCGATCAGGCGAACCCGCACGCCGAACTCGTCAGGATCGAAGAACGACGCGAAGTCGTCATCGCCGATCATTTAGCCGCGGCCTTCTTGGCCTTCTCCAGGGCCGCGACTTCCTCCTGCAGGGCTTTCTTCTGACCCTCCAGGTCGGTCACCTCGACCTGCAGCGTGGTCACCTGCTCGCCGAGGGCCTCATGCTCCTCGCGCAAGGCGTCGATCTCGCCCGCCAGGCGCGCCCCACCTCCATCGGAGGCGCCGTTGTCCTCTTCGTAGAGGGCGATTTCTTCGGGGGTGGCATCACGGCAAAGGCCGGAGCCTTTCCAGTCGTTGCGCATCGAGCGCTCCACAGCCAGCGTGGTGCCGTCAGGAATCAGGTCGCCGTGGACCATCAGGTCCGTCAGCAGGACCACATACACAATCGCTTCCAACATGGTGATTGCATCCATTGAGTGAATAAAAAAGGGGGCCGAAGCCCCCGCACCTGCCCGCATTCAGGTTCTGTTACGCCGCCTTCTTCTTGCCTACGCAGAAGGACGACTTGTTACGCACCACCGCGTCCACGTCCTGGAACACACGCAGCACCAGGCCATCGCTGGCCGCCAGGGTCGCGGTATCGACCTGGAGATCCATCACGCCCCACATGCCCAGGACGATCTGCGAGAAGTCACCGAACAACCAGGTGTCGTCCGGCATCTGGTTGGTGTCCTCAGCGCGGTAGCCGTTGACCTTGCCGTCTTCCCAGACAGTGCGGCCGGTAGTGCCGGCGAACTTCTCGGTTTGCTGGGCGATGCCCGCCTGGGTAACGCTGGTCAGGTACGCCAGAGCGCCCTGGGCGGCGTTGAAGGTGGCCACCTTCGTGCGCATGTCGACCGCTTTGCCGAACGACAGACCTGGACCGTCGAATTCCAGCGCCGGAATGCCAGGCTGATTCAGCAGGCCGAGCAGCTGGTTTTCAGTACCAGGACCGCGCAGGATGCCAAGGTCGATCGCTACACCGAGGCCCTCGATCAGGTCGTCGATGATCAACGTCTCGATCGAGCGCGAAGCCTGTTTGCGCAGGCGGCGAGTAACTGGAATGCCACCCGCGATAGTCTTGGGCGACATCGCCAGAGTGGTCAGGTCGAAATCGCTCAGCTGCGCAGGATCGCCTTCGCCCAGCCAGTGGAAGTTGGAACCGCTGATTTTCTTCGGCAGGTCCAGGTCACCGACCAGGCCAGGCAGCATTTTCATGCCAAGGGCCGCCATCACGGTTTTGTTGCGCAGAATGTCGACGAACTGATCCATGCGCAGGTCGGTCGCGACGATCGCACCACCCTTGGCCGGGTCGCCCTTGCTCATGCCACGGATCAGCAGATCGTGCGGCACGTAAAAACCACGGGCCGGGGCTTTCAATACGTCCGCAAGGGCGTTGCTGACCTGGCGCTCGAGGCCCGCCTTCGACCAGTCCTTGGTTGCCGCGGCCTCGATGGCACGCATCAGCGAGTATTCGCCGAGTTCGTCTTCACTCAGGCCCAGGGAGCGCGCCGAGACGTCCTTGGTGAAGCCCGGCAGGTCACGCTCGCCCGGCTTGGGAGCGGCCGAGCCCAGCGGCTTCGGCGCAGCACCGCCGGCCCCTCCTTTCTCCAGGATCGAACGGCTGAACTGGTCAACGTTGAAGCCCTTGGCGATCGCCTCGTTGGCCAGATCGCGCTGGCCGAAGCGCTCGCCCATGGCGAGGATGTCGGCAACCCGGGCGCGCTCGGCAGTCAGGTCAGCGACAGAGTTGTTGGCGTTTTCCGCCGGGTTGGTTGGATCAGGCATCTTTTGACCTCGGATGATTACGGTATTCGTGGAACCAGAAAGGGAGCGCCCTACCCCGGTAGTCGGGTCAGCGGGCACGGAAACCCAGGAAACCTCGAAAGGTTCCCAGCGGGTGACGCGGTAGTGGTCAAGGCCCTCTTCGGAGCGCTCGAGGACCATTTCTCGCGGGATGTAGCCGACCGACACGTTCTGGCGGATGCCGTCGCGCACGTCCTTCCAGATGAGGTCCGCTTCCTCGCTGTTGGCAGAGAAGCGAACCCGCGCGCGGATCTTTCGGTCGGTATCAAGCCAGGCTTCTTCAACGACCCCCACCAGGGCGCGGGTCGTCCAGCGGTCGTGCATGGCCAGCGAGGGTGCGCCGCTGCGGAAACGGGTCCAGTCGATGGCCTCGGGGCTGTGATCCAGCACCTCCATGCCGAACCACTGGCGCACCGGGTATTCGCTGGAAACCGCGATTTCGACGGTGCGCTTTTCTTCGTCGATGGTTGATTTGTCGACGGAGAAGGAACGCTCCATTGCCGCCGTCTGGAGCGTCCGAAGGAGCGGAAGCTGGGCGCTATTCTTCGTCGGGTTCGTCGGATCGGGCATCCGGCTTTTCCTCGTTCGGTTTGTTGATAGGCGAAAGGCCCAACTTCTCGAGCAACTCCTCCTCGGCCGCGATCTCGGCGAACACTTCGTCGGGGTCGTCGCCGTTGGCGCGGATGTACTCAGAGCGGGATTTCGTGCGGTTGCCAATGCTTTCCGTAGCGGCCTTGGCGTCCTTCTGCGGATCCACCCAATCCCAGCCGCGGGCCTGCCAGAGCAGTTCGGTGGAGCGCTCAAAGTTGCGAGGAGCGATCTTGATAACGCCGCGGAGCATCGAGGCGTCGAGCCACTCCTGGCCAAGCCGATCGAGCAGCTCAGAAATTGCGAACTCTTGAACGCACTTGTAGAAGTCGCGCTCGTCCAGCTCGCCGGAGCGAAGGCTGGAGAAGCTAACGCCCTCCAGGTCGTGAGCCAGCCGGTGATAGCTCGGGCCGAGGCCGGCGGCAGCGTTACGGTTGCCGTCCTTCACGAACGGCGCGTAGTCGCTGCCCGGGCCTTGCGTCGCCAGCTGCTTGAAGTCCACGCCGTAGGGCAGCAGCTTGCCCTCGCCTGGTCTGATTTCCTCCTCAAGCGGCGGGTCGTCAGAATCGCTTTCCGGCGGGTCCAGCCATTCCGCGTCCTGGACGTAGTGGCCGGTGATCGATGCCGAGATCCGCGCCTTGACCAGAGCGGCCTGGCGGAACTCCTCCAGGTGATGCACATCCAGGGCGGAAGCGTGCGTCCAGGTGAAACCGCGCGACTGGTGCGGCCGCCACGGGTCGAATGTGTGGATCAAATCGCTGGCAAGGATGCGGTCATACCGTTCCTCTGCCCTGCGGATCACATCGCCGGGGTGATCGTTCAGCAGCCAATAGGCGACCGGGCGCTCCCACTCGTCCAGCTCCACGCCCATTCGGATGCGGTTGCCGTTGTCGAGTAGCGTGTTTAGGTTCAGGTCGAGGCGATCGGCTTCGAGGATCTGTAGCGCGAAGCCCCAGCGGTTCGACCAGTTGCGGACAATCCGCACCATGACCTCGCCGTCCCGGGCCAGCGTTTCGATCCAAAGCCACATGAACGTGACGTAGGAGTAGCGCCCGGTTACGTCAAACTGGCCCTTCTTAGCGAACTTCCGCCATTCCTTCTCGATCAGCTTTCGCGTGACCCTATCGGGAAGCCCATCGGGCAGCACGGCCTTCGATTGCAGCCGGATCCCGTAGGGGCCGACGACGTTCTGCCGCAGCAGGCGATAGAAGCGCTTCAGCGTGGCCGTGTTGATCGACTGCTCGCGCGCCCGCTGCCTTAGCGTCTCGTGATCGCCGAAAATTTCCTGGTTGGCGTCGGTGCCGCTGGAGCGGCGCGCCCATGCCGACGACAACCCACCACCGCCGGCCATCTTGAATGACCTGGTGCTGCGTACCGTCGGTTCGCGGCGCTCGCTGGCGGGCTCCGTAGATCGCTTTCCGCCTACGCCAAGCCAGGCCAGCGTTCGTTTCAGCGCATTCATGGGGCTACCTCAGTACGTGGCGGATCGGGCGACCCAGCGGCCAGCGGTTGTGACGGGCTCGCTGAATCTCCCGCCGGTACTGCAGGCGCAATTCGTTCAAGCGCTCGATCGGGATCCGGTCGAGCCGCAACCCGTCGATTTCGTAGCTGGCCTGGTCCTTCGGAATCCGCTTCTCAAGCGCGGCCTCGATCAGGGCCAACATCCGCTGCGCATGGCTGCGCGCGTCGGCCGGCTCGGCTGTTTCCAGGTTCGCGGCAACCTCTAGGCTGCCGCTGGCCACCGTGACCCGATCCACGCCGCGGCTGGCCAAGGCCACCCAGCGGTAAAGACCAGGAGCCCACCGCGCCGTATCGCCCGAGGCCAGCTCTACCTGGTAAGGCGCGCCGGCCTTCGTCTCGATGACATGCCGATCGGGACCGCTCAGTACGTAGCGGAGGATCCAGCCGGCAGATGCCGGGCAAGCCGGCACCTCACGCGACCAGGTGATCGAGTCACCGGCGTGTAGCTGTGTGGGTTCCATGGTTTTCTCGCTGTCAGGCGACAGCAGCCTCGGGCCGCTCAACCCGCTCGAGGCGGGACTGGGCGATATCGGCGTAGCTGTCGGAAATCTCGCAGCCCTGGAAGCGGAAGCCCTCCAGGAGCGCCGCCTTGCCAGTGCTGCCGCTGCCCATGTAAGGGTCCAGAACCAGGCCGCCGGGCGGTGTCACCAGGCGGCACAGGTAGCGCATCAGGTCGGTAGGCTTGACCGTGGGGTGATCGTTGCCATCTTCACGGTCGACCCGGGTTGCCTTCGGGCAGTAGAAGAATCGCGAAGCGGCGCCCAGGCTGGCATCGACTTCGGCGCCGCCGTCGTGGATCAGGTTGGCCGGCCAGCGCTGTTCCTCGCCAATGCGGCAACCGCCAATGTTCAGCGCGCCGGTTCCCAGCACCTGGACGTTTGCGGTGACGCTGCCACGGGGCGGCTTACGCGCCACAGTGATTGGCTCCAGAGCCGGCTTGAGGGCCGTTCCCCAGTCACCTGCAGGCTGGCAGGTTTTGCGCGATCGGCCCAAGCTGCTCAGGAAGCGCTCAGCACCATCGCCACCAGCGCCTACAGGACGCTCTTTGGTGGCCAGGTTTTCGACCAGGTTGTCCAGCTCGTCACCGAAGGCCAGGACCGCCTTCAACTTGGCCCACTGCGCAACGGTCGGTACCGCCGGCTGCGAACCGCTGGTTGTCCAGTGCCCCGCCATGCCGTTCGTGCCGAACAGTTCGTCGATTTGCCGGTTGGACCAGCCTGCCCGCTCGCGGGCAGCGCGCAGGAACGCGGTCACTTCGTACACGCCTGGCCGCACGCCATCTGGCTCGATGCTGCGATCGCCGGCCTGGTAGCTTTCCATCGCCGCGGACACGTCGCGCGACTTTGGGAAACCCGAGCCGTAGACCCAGGCCATCATGTCCCGGATCTCGAAACCGGCGTCCTCGATCCTGGTCGTCATTCGGTGCTGGGTTCGCGATCCCGCGAAGGCCAGCAGATGACCGCCAGGCTTGAGAACCCGGTAACACTCGGCCCATACCTCGACCGGCGGGACATCACAGTCCCAGCGGCGCCCTTGGAAGCTGATTCCATACGGCGGGTCGGTGACAATGCTGTCGACAGAGTTAGCCGGCAAGCGGCGCAGCGCTTCGAGGCAATCGCCCCGAAAAATATTGAACATGGGGGATTTGCCTCGATGTTGGCGGCAGGGTCACCGCCGTGGTTTGCGGATGACCGTGAACCGGGACCGGCCTTTCGCCTTGGGAGCGTCAGCCTTCCGCGTAACAGGGGCAGCGCGCGGAGGAGTGGCTTTCGCCACGCTCGGCGCCTCTGCAGGCTGTTCAGTTTCTTCGGTCACCACCTTCTCCTGATCGAGTTCCGCTGGCGGCGGCTCGATTCCCGGCTGGGCGATAACCGCCACCAGCTGGGCACGGGTCAGTTGACCCGTGATCCGGCGATGCAACTTGTCGCGCAGCGCCAGGATGTATTGCATGGCCTCGCAGTCCAGGTAGTGGTTTTCCCCTACCTGGTGGAACTTGCCGTCCGCTTCGTGCCATTCCTCGCCGACCAACTGCTTGCAGTAGTCATCCGTCACCTGGGAATGCAGCAACCACCAGCCCGGGCGGCCATCAGGCCGGCCGAAACGGCTATGCACCCAGCGCTTGGCCAGGGTCGCGTTGAACGCCCAGCGGGCATCCCCGCGCTTGCGGGTTTTGCCCTGCTTGTTCTCCTCCACCATTTCCTTGCGGAACGGCTTCGGCAGCGTCTCGCGACCACGCAAAGCGATGGCGCGGCCCTTGTGGGCGTTGATGAAGGCGTAGACCTGGTCGTCGCGATAGCCGATGTCGATGCCGGCCAGGCTGATGCTGTGTCCGCCGTAGTCCGACGATTCGAGCAGCTCGCTCAGGTCGCCCCACACCGCGTCCTGGTCCGTTTCGCCCCACAACTCGCCGTGCTCCAGGAGCATCGAGCCAAGACCGCGGAACCAGGCGCGCACCACGTAGACCAGGCGGCCTTTCTGGACGTCCACTGTGAGGTAAATCCGCTCCGGCTCCAGGAGCAGCTCCCCCGGTTTGTAGCCAAAGCAGTTTGCCCGGATCTCCTCCCAGGACGGGACGTCACCACCCTCGCCGTACACCTCGCCGAAGCCGGTGTTGTAAACGGCCAGAAGCTTGGCCGGGTCGCCGGATATCTGCGCGGCCAGGAGCTTTTTGGCCAGGAACCCATAGGATTTCTTGACCGCAAAGGAGCACAGGCCGGAGATCCAGATCGAATAGGTCGTGAAACCCTCGGTGTCCGCGGTGCCCTCGATCTGCCCGTCCTTCGTAACCGAACAGCCAGGCGGAACGGCAACGCCACGGGCGTTCATCCACGGCCGCCACTTGTCCTCGAGCTGGTCACCGCAACATGGGCAGGACAAGCGCGCATGCTTGAACGCTTCGTCCGGCGTGCATTCGTCCTGGCCACCCTTGCCTGGCCACCACAGCAACTCTGAACAAGGGATGAAGTACTCGCTGCAGCTGGGGCACGGCACCGCCCACTCGTGACGGGTGCCCGACTGCCATAGCTGCCAGATTTTCGAGCCTACTTTCTTCGTCTCGACGACTTCCCAGTGCCACAGGCCGGTGCGCTCATCCTTTCGGCGGCTCACTTTCCCGTGGGTTGGCGTGGCTGTGTAGCCGATTTTCGAGTCCGGGTAGGCGTCGCCGCGGGCCTCGATGACCTCGGTTGTGTCGCCCTCGCCTGTGTTCACGATCCGGTCAACCTCGTCGACCATCACCAGGCCGGCCGAGTCGGCCGCCAGTTCGGTCGGCGAGCCAGCCCAGGCAAAGCGGAACTTAGTGCCGCCGACCCACTTGACCATCTTGGTGCTGGCCGCCGAGAACTTCGTCCACAGCGACTTGCACTCCTGGAACATGGCCATGAACTTCGGCTCGACCGTGCTATCGATCAGCGGCCTGGTCGGTGCCACGTACAAGCATGGCGTCGGGTCTTCGTCCAGGCGGTGCCCGATGATGTTCTCCATCGTCACCGACTTGCCCATTTGCGTGCCCATCACGAACACAACCCGGGAGAAGCACGGCTGCGCGAAAGCCCAGGAAACCGGCCGCATGTAGGGGTTCGTGTCAGGGTTGAACGGCCCAGGGATCGGCGACGACGGCGGCATGATGCGCTTGTCGCGCGCCCATTCGTCAGCCGTCCTCGGCGGCGGGGCTTGCACCATCTTCGCCGCCAAGCTGATCGATTTGATCAACGTCCGCAGTGAACTCCTGTGCGCGAAGTTCGAGCCGCTCGGCGGTAGCTTTTCGGATACGCCGCGTTTCCTCAAAAACTCGCGCTCGGATGAGAGCAGGGTCATCGATCACCGCCAGTTGGGACGCGCACCGACTGGGGAGCGCATCCAGTTGGGTCGCATACACCGCCGCCACGCTGGTCAGTACCTGCGCGACGGCTTCGCACGGAATGAGCCGGCCGCGCTCGCGGTCGATCTCGATTTGCAACTTCTCGCGCCGCGCCCGCTTGAGCAGGCGATCTTCGGTCGAGGCAGACGAAAGCCCCTCCTCTTCCTCGTCGCCGTCGCCCATTTCGCGGCGAACTTCGCGGGCGATCAGCCAGGTAATCGCCGCGGCGCTGTCGATCTGCACAGCCACACCGCGGCCACCACCACCGACGACAGGCAAGCCTTCGTCGATCAGCTTCGTTACCCAGCGATCCGACTTGTCGATCAACTCGGCGAACTCTTTCTTGCTGACGATCTTGCCCATAGGAGAAAGGACCAAAAGAACATTGGAACAAAAGCGCAAAAGCGCATTGGTCCTTTTGAACCACTGCCGTTTGCGTTCTTGCTGATTAGGGTTGAGGCCCCGTCGTAGCTGGCTGCGGGGTCAGCCGAGCGATGCAGCCCGGGGGGCCTCAAGAAAGGAAGTTAGGACCCGACTCACGAAATCGAACACACGCGAATCCCGCGAGTTTCCGACCCGTGAGGGGGGAGGGGCCGGGGGAGGACCCAAAACCCTACAGGGGGGCAGGCTGGGCCTGGCCGGCCCCGCAGGGGCAGGGCTGGACGGCGCCCGTGCACTCGGCTCGCAGGCCGGCCGCACGGTGCAGCGAGCTTTCGCCGCGTGCCTGTTCGAGATTCGCGCGGATGGTGCGAACGCTATCAGCGGCGATATCGACGCTTTGCTCGTGCAGCGCTTGCTTGAGTCGATAGCCTTCGAGTTCCCACAGCTTCTGGCGCGATTCGTCCTTGCACTTCCCGATCGCGATCTCGATGCCCAGGACGAGATTGAAGTTGTCAGGCGATGCCGAGGCCGACTTGGTCGTGGCGACGGTAAAGCCCGAGGGGAGGAGGGAGGTGGCCACCACCGTGGTCGTGCCTGGGATGTAGTGCGTATCGAAGGTCAGGCTATCGACCAGGGCATCAATCATCGCTGGGGTTACGCGCGGGGCGGTCAAGCCCAAGACAGCGATCCGCTGCTCTACCTGCTGTTCGCTTGGAATCATTCGGTTTCTCCTGCTGAAGGGTGCATTGCTCAGGCTGGTATAACGGCCGCGTCTGATTTCTCCACCCCGGCTGTCTTTTTCACCAGGCGGGCCACAAGTTCTTTCAGCTCCTGGTCTACCCAGCGCTGTGCGTCTCGCCGCTTGCGGAACAGTGGACAGAACTGGCCGATATGGGCGACCAGTTCGGGGCGAAGCTGGTAGGGGAACATTTCACCCACGGCCGGCATGTGCCCGCGATGGCTGGTAACCAGGTAGGCCGCCACGATCGGCTCCGGCGGCCACGGTACGAAGTTGATGCGACCGACAAAGATCGTCTGGCCGGCCCGCAGCTCCGAAGCCTGGTAGGTTTTGCGCTTCATTGGGAGCCCCCTTGCTTGTCCTGGTACTGCTTGAGCAGCGCCTGCAGCTGGGTCAGCTGGTTGGCGTTTTGCTCGCAGGCTCCGTAGTTGCCGGCGACGGTTTCGGCGACGGCAGAGAGCGCAATTCCCGAGCCGGCTTCATCAGCAGCTCCGGCAGGATCAGGGGCTGGCAAACCGGCTGCACTGGCGTCATGCACCCGGACAAAGCCAGCGTTGACAGTACAAGCGCGGTCAGCAGCTTCGGAGACATACACAGGCACCTTTTGGATGATGGTTTTGGTTTTGCCCTCAATCACCCGGTCGCGGTCAACGTAGACGGTGACGACTTGGTCGCGCACGGTGCCCAGGGCCTGGCCCTGGTCGAAGGCTTCGCGCAGCTGCTTGGCGGTGGCCGCGCTGGCCTTGCCGTCCTCGCTGACGCCGCGCTCGTAGTAGCCGAGCGCAAAGAACAGAGCGGCCACCAGAGCCAGCCCGGTCCATCGGATCAGAACTTGTTTCATTGGCCCACCAGGAAGAGAGTGCGCTGCAGATCGCGCCGTATAGGGATGCCCCGGCAGTTGCTGGCCGGGATTCGACAGTCAAGGCCGGCCACGTAGACCCACCGGCTGAACTGGTCAGCCGCAGCGCGCCACTGCCCGGCCTTCGCCAGGCGGTAGAGCGTGGACTTGAGGAAGGCCGTAGCGCCGACGTTGTAGACGAAGTCGGCCATGGCGATCTTTTGCCAGATGGTGGCCTCGGGGAAGTGGCGCATAACGTAGTCCACAGCCCCGCCCAGGTCGCCCTGCAGGTAGGCCGCACACTCACCTGGCGTAGCCACATCACCGCGGCGCACGCCCTTCGTGTGGCCCGTGCAGATCGTCCAGACCCCGCCCGTGTCCGGGTACGCCTGATAGACCGTGCCCTCCATTTCGGGGGTCAGGATCATCAGGCCGGCCATGATGGCCGCCCGCTCGATCGGCACCGGCAGGCCCGTCTCATTGACCGTGAAACCAGCGGCGGCCAGCGAGAGCGTCACCGCGGCGATGATCCGCTTAACGATCGACATCAGCGGCACCCCCGGCTGTCTTTTTGCGGTCGCGGATCGCCTTGAACAGCGGCACCACCCAGCGGCGGCCGACCAGGTCGAGCAGGAGAGCCAGGTAGTAGATCACCGGCACCGCCAGCGCCCAGGTCTGGAGCGTCACGCCGTAGATCGTGAAAGCGGCGGCAGGGGGTAACATTTTGGCGCCCTCAGTGGCGCCCAGTTCGGCTAGCGACTGCAGCTTGTTGGCATCCATGAGGGAGTCCTGGAATAAAAAAGGCCCGCTCCAGGAGCAGGCCAAAGGCAGCACGACGAAGGCGTACTGAGAGAGAAGTGCGCTAAAAAGCGCGGCGCCAGAAACGCAAAAACCCGCACTAGGCGGGTTTAGGTTTGCATGTATCGCATTTGAGCAGTTATTAGGCCATAACCGTGACTTTTGGTCAATAGCGCTTTTTCTCTTTTGTTCTCGTGAACCTTTGCGCTTTAGTTCTTTGGAACATTAGAACAATTGCCGCAGTCGCAGGGTACGTCTACCACTTCGGCCTCGTGAGCCTTTACCACGTTCGTGTACCCGGCAGGCTCCCTGGACAGATACCCCTCAGCGATGACGCGCACCAGGGGCACGACCTGGCCCACCAAATCCCGGTACCACCAGGAGCGATCAGAGCACGCAGTGATCCGTAGGGCCTTCAATCGCGCAACCCCCTCTCCCAGCCAGCACGCGCCCCCTCGATGGTCGCGAACCCCACTGACTCGAAGCCACACCCACATCGAGCACCCCACGCAGCGGCACGCTGGAAGAACCGCGGCGGCGATGCCTGGGCGCACTGGTGCCGAGACAGGTCCGGGTCATTGACCAGCCCCCAACCCGCTACAGCCCGGCGCTCGCAGCGGAAGGCGCCGCCATGGTGCAGACAGGCCGGGCAGGCGTACATGACCAGGCCACGCTCCCCATCGGCGCGGCGCTCTGGAGCAGCCCCACACTGCGAGCAGGCGATCACAAGCCTCGCTCCACCAGGACATACGGATAATCAGCCAGCTCCCTGTGCAGCGCCTCCAGGGCGGCCTGGTCAATGGCCAGCACCAGGGAGCGCAGCGTCTCCCAGCGACCGGTCCAGTGCTTGCGCCAGTTGACGTCAGTGACGCCCAGGAGCTCCTGCAGGCGCCCAGCGCCATAGTTCGAGCGGGCGCAGTTCATAAACAGCTTCATGTCCTGGACGGCCAAGTGTGCCAAGCCCTTGGCCTTTTTCAGGGTCTTGCCCTGGGCGTTCCCCAACTTCGGCTCGAACAGCGCCCACAGCGCCACAACCGAGCCCGATTCATCCGCCCAGTCCTTGGAGTCGCCATAGGCGTAGCGCAGCCAGTGCTGGTGCCCGCTTTCCAGCTTGGACACAGCGCGCACTACATGGGCGTCCTGGAACGCCAGCGGGCCGAGTGGGATAGAGCTGGCTTTCTTCTTGCGCGTCTCGCTGGCGATCACTCTCGTCGTACCTCGGGCCAAGCTGACCACATATTCGCGGGGAAGGCGCCCGGCCTCGCCGCCCTCGGTTGGGACTTCGCTTCGCTCCTCGAGCAGGCGCTTGGGAAAGGAATCTCGGGTGTTTTCGGTCGTATACCCGCCAACTTCGCGCGGCTCTTCATCGCGGAAGAACTGGGGCGCCAGGAGCGCTCCCAGCACCAGGTCGCGCATCACCGCGCGGTCATGACTGATGACCTCGGGCACACGACGCCGGCCGCGGCGAGGCGCCAGAGGCGCAGCAGGCACTACGTCCGTATCGAGCACATATCGCGGGCCAGCTGGCGCAGGCGGCGAGGCGGGCCGAGAGACGCCGCCCTTGAGCGTCAGCAGCTCCATGTGCGCACCTCCAGGGACGCCTGACATGGCGTGCACCTTGTCGCGTCTGGAACCGCCTGGAGCCGATCAAGGCCGATCGGCCGACCGCAGCGCCGGCAGTCGGCGTTGATAACTACCGCATGCCGAACGGCCACGGCCAATATGGCGCGCCGATCCATGAAGGCCGCGGCGACGTCCAGTTGCATGTCGGTGACCTGGTCGCACGCATCAGGCATGGTGCAGCCCCCGCGGTTCAACTGCCTGGTCACCGCGCAGCCAGAAGCCCTCGAACTCTTCCAGGACCTTTTCGTTCAGATCCCGCCACCACTGCTCGACGAAGTTCTTGTCGACCAGGTCGAAGAACGCCCCGGCAGCGTCCGCAGACTCGAACGACTTGTCGCGGGTAGCCGTGGCGCCGAACACGCGCGCCTCGAAGCGCACACGCAGCTGGCCGCCCGGCTGGGCGCTTTCATTGGTGACGACGAAAACCGCGCTAGGCGCGACCTTGAATACCTTCAGCCAGTCTTTCACTGGTCGGCCTCCTTGCGTGACGGGAATGAAACGAATTGCGCGAAAGCGTGACGGTCACGCCGGGCCAGGTCGGCCACGTTGCGCAGGATTAGCGTGATCGCCTCCTGGAATTCCTCGAATTCGCCGGCATCACAGATGGTCGCGACGTCGTCGGCGGTGCCCGGGTAAGCCTCGAAGGACACGGTCACAGCGCCTTTTTGCAGCGCTGCCATTGCCTCGGCCAGCCGCTGCTTGCGCTTGCGGATCCTGGCCAGGCGCCGGGTACGCTCTTCGGCCGTCTCACCCTCGGGCGCCGGCTCGTGCAGGTCGAAGCTTTCAGGGTCTACCGGCGCCGGCAGACGCCCGTAGCTTTTGGGGGCCTTCTCAGCCATAGCGAACCGCCTGCTGGCGCGCAGCAGCGAACAGGAACGACAGCAGCGGCACAGAACGGCCGGTACCGGCCGACACCGCCAGCAATTCCGTTACCAGGGCAGCCAGGACGTCTGCGCCCTCCTGGAGCATCAGGTCGACCGCCTTCGGGTCGTCCTCCAGGCAGTACCGGCCGTCGTGGGCAGGCGTTGCAGCCGAAACGAACGAGCCAAACTCGTGAAGTACCTCTCCAAGGTTGGCCGCAGTTGGCGTGGGCTTGCCTGGGGCGACAATCGGCGCACGAATGTCGAGAACACCGATCAATTCCAGACAATCACGGCGGATTTGTGCGGCATACTCTGTAGGTAGCACGTTGACCCACACCCATTTCCACTCAAGCGGGAATGGGCTGGTGCCGTTGAAGATACGACCGACACGAGTTGCCCAGGCTTTACGCTGCCTGGTCCAAGCCTCGCCGTCTGTCTGTTCGAGGTCATCCTCGACAAGCTTCGCCGCCACCAATGCGGGGGCCAGCAGCTCATACGCAAACCGCTCGATCGACCATTCTGAGTGGGCGAACCAGTGGTTTGTGTACTGCAGCACGATGTCGCGTTCCGTTCGCGTCGCCATAGCACCTTTCTCTCCAAAAGGGGTCTACAAGTAGTTATGGCGACATTTTCTCTATACAGAACGGATTAGGCAACACAATTACTCAATCCTGAATGGAGTTTTTACCAATTCAGGACGGACAATACGCAAAGGACTGAGAGAGGCACGATGAAAGACAAATTCACCATAGGCGAAGCCATCCGCCGTCGCCGGCAAGAGCGAGGCTGGTCATTGCAACGGACCTGTGATGAAACAGGGGGCGCCCTGTACCCATCCTTTCTATCGACTGTAGAGAAAGGCGCCAGCATGCCGAGTGTCGCTATCGCGGCGGCCTTGGCCGCTGCCCTGGACACCACCGTAGACGCCCTGCTCGAAGAATCGGCCAACCCTGGTGGGTCGATAGCGCCGGCCGAATCGGCGAAAAGGGTGCCGGTCGTCCCCTGGGATATGGCCGTGGAATGGGCGTTAAACCCCGATCCTAAGCGGTTGCCGAATGGCACCCCCTGGATCCTGCCACCCGAAAATCCACCCGGGGCACTGTTCGCCCTGGTCGTGCCGGACGACAGCATGCACGCCATGTCAGGGCCTGCGTTTCCACTCGGCTGCACGATATTCATCAACCCCCGGCGCCAGGCCGAACCGAATGACTTTGTCGTCGGCTATTCAAGTTCGCCGGCAAATTTGACGTTTAAGCGGTTGATCCAGAATGGGGAACAGCGATACCTTCGGGCGTTGAACCCTCAGTTTCCGATGGAGCAAATCGACGGGGGCTTCACGACCGTGGGCGTAGTATCTGCCATGGCCATGGCCTTCGAGAAGGGGATGATTCGATAAAGAGAATGAACAGACGTTCTATATAGAGAATAGATCGCGTACACTGCGGCCAAGACCCGCAGTTTTTTGACGCTATGCAAGGCAGAAAAGAAAAAGGCCGGGGTCTGGAAACCTCGGCCTATTTTCGGTTGCTGCTGACCCCAGAGAGCCACACAGCGAGCTGAACCTTTTGGTGGAATTATCTGTTTTGCGGGCAGGTAATCCAGGCTAGCTAAACCACACGTTTGAGGCTCAAGTGTAAAACTCTAGGGGTCAGGGTCAACCGAATGTTCTTTTGTGCTTTTGCGCTTTTGAACATAAGGAAGACGATGCACAACCGGAATGATGCAACCGGAGCCCTGGCCAAGTTCTATGCCGAGCGTTTCCGCTCGGACCCTTGGGCCTTGCTTGACTATTTCGACGGGGATATCGCGGCCGCTGCAGCGGACGTTGGCCTGCGCTGGGACGCTGTTCGTAACAGCGTCGAACTCAAGGGCGAAAGTGGGGAGAAGACCAGGCCGAAGGGCAAGGGCTACTACACCGACAAGGCCCACCGCGGCAAGCTGATGGTTTGGGGCGCAATCAAGCGCGACACCAAAGGCGGCTTTGACACCCCGTTCCTCACCTTCAACAACAACAACCCCAGCATCGGCACCAGCACCTGGTCGGGCTTCTCGGCCCTGCTTGAGCTCTACCGGCGCGAAGGCAATTCGATCACCAGCGAGAAGCACCAGCGCTGGCTCGAACAGCAAGAAGCGCGGCGCATCAAGCGCGAGGCCGAGCGCGAAGCCGCCGAGCAGCGGGCCAGGGAAGCCGAGGCGCGCGTACAGCGCGAGCGCCTGGCCTATGAAACGGTCTGGCTGTGCGGCGGTCGCCAGGAGTTCGAATTCGAATCCAACGGCAAGATCCGCAACGGCTTCGTCGAGCTGGTCGGCGACGAAGACGGCAGCGCTCCGTACCTGGTCAAGAAGCAAATCGGCGCCGTCATGTCACGCTTCAAAACAAAGCGTTTGCGTGACAGTCACGGCGAATTCACCGCCATTCCCATGTACTCGATCGAGGGCAATTTCGGCGGCCTGCAGCGCCTTTATGCCGACGTGAAGCTCCAGGGCACGGGCGTCAAGATGGAAGGTCTGCACTGCATCATCGGTGACCTGGAGACAGCCGACCGCAAGTATTTCAGCGAAGGTTTCGCGACCGGCGCCAGCACCTACCTGGCCGAGCTACAGGCCGGGAAAGAAGTCGCAGTCGTCGTGTGCTTCAACGTCGATAACCTGGTCAAGGTAGCGCGCCTGTACCGCAAGTATTACCCGGCCTGGCGCTTCCATAATGCCGCGGACAACGACGCCTGGAAGGATGCGAACGCCGGTCTGCTGGCCGGCCTTGAAATCCACCGCGACCTCGAGCACACCGCCGTGGTGCCCAGTTTCGACGCCCTGGGCGAGGAAGCGATCGCCGGCTTCAAGGCGACCCGCAAAGGCCCAACCGACTGGAACGACTACCACGTCGAATTCGGCCTCGAGGCGACCGCGAAGGCCCTGCGCGCCCGCGACAACGTCATGCGCGCCGAGAAAGACTGGTTCAACTACTGCCTGCAGCGCCTTGAGCTGTCAGGCACTCAGCACCAGTCGGAGAAAGCAGCGCTGCAGGCGGTAACCGCCGGCATGATGCTGGTCCCGATCAAGTACACCAGCGCCGAAGTTCTGCGCCAGGTCCTGGCCCACCTGCCCACCAATAGCAGCGCCAGCCGCTTCAAAATCCGCAGCCGCGCCATGTGGCTGGCCAAACAAAAAATGGCCGACGCGCAAAGACTGCGCGGCTTCTCGGCTGGCACCCTGGCACGCACCAACATTCAGCACCTGCGCATCGAGGGCGTTCGCGCTGCCCACGGCGGCATCGTCCTGCCTGCCCACCTCGCCGACCTGGTCGAATCCCTCGAGGGCATGGTCATCGTTCGCGCCCCCATGGGCTCGGGTAAGACCGAGAAGCTTATCGCCCCGCTGATGCAGTCGTCGTCCAAAGCCGCTTACATTGCCCACCGGATCTCGCTCCTGGACGACGCCGCGGCGCGACTGGATATTCAGCACTACCAGAACGTCAGCGCGGCGATGATGCCAGGGATCTACCACCTGGCATGCTGCGTCAACAGCCTGACCCACCCGAAATTCTACAACTCGCACGAAACCTCCTGGTTCACCACCGTCGACACCTTGTGCATCGACGAAGCCAGCCAGGTCGTGCGCCACGTCACCACCGGCCCCGTCGATGGCCGCGTCAAGGTTCTCGATGCACTCCTCGAAGCTGTCGCCGCGGCCAAGCGCGTGTTGCTGTGTGATGCGGACGCAAACGACACGGTCATCGAGTTCTGTGAGATGGCCCGACCAGGCCAGCAGATCACCATCCTGGAAGTATCCGGCGCCAGCGACCAGATCCGCGTCGACCACACCGACGATGAGAGCGCTTGGCAAATGGCGGTCGACCTCATTGCAGGCGGGAAGCGCGTCCTGGTCGCCAACGACTCAGCCGAGTCGGCAACGAAAATGGCCGCTCTTATCGAAACCGCGGTGGAAGACGAGAAGATCAAGCCCGTCAAAATGCTCCTGGTGCACGCCGACTCGAAGGCGGATCCCGACGTAACCGCGTTCTTGTGCAACCCGAACGAGGAGGCGCTCAAGTACGACGTCCTCATCTACTCCCCGGCCATCAGCTCGGGCGTGTCGATGACGACGCCGCACTTCGAGCACCATATTGGTCTGTTCAGCGGCAACACTGTCGGCCCATCTGACGCCATCCAGATGCTGCGCCGCGATCGAACCGCCAGGCACTACCTGGTCGGCATCGGGCACGCCACCGGCATGCGCCCGACCGACCCGGAGACGCTATGGCGCGGCTTCCTGGCCTCTGACGAGATCGCTTGTGAGTTCGAAGAAACCACCGACGAGATCCTCATTCGCAGGAAGAAAAGCGCTTTTGATCATTTGTTCCTTTCCAGCGTTACCACTGAAAACGCTGCCCGGAACAACTTCGCCAACAACCTGCTGCTGATGCTCTACGCCGACGGCTACCAGGTTAACCGCCTGACCGTTGACAGTGACCTGGCCAAGGCCAGCCGCAAGAACCGCAAGTTCGCTGGAGAGATCGTGTTCGATAAGCGCTGCGACCTGATCGACAGCGTCGAGACGCCCACCGAGGAAGAGTTCACCCGCCTGAATCGCCAGGAGGTCCGCAGCGAAAGCGAGAGCGCCCAGCTCGATCGCTATCACATCGCGCACCAGCTCGGCGTCGACGAACCTACCCCGACTGACATCGCGTTCTATGACGACCGCGGCGTGCCCAAGGTCTACGCCATGGAGTTGCTGCAATCCGATGAGCAACAGGCACGCGACTACGACAAGGCCCAGCGCAAGGCACGGGTCGTCCTATCCCAACAGCGCTACAAAACCGCCGCACGCGCCATGCTGGTCAGAATTTTCGAGATCCTGGGCGTCGATCGCTTCACTGGCGAGGGCGAATTCGGCGCGGCTGAAATGCGCCAGGTGCACGCGATGGTCACAGAAAGCCAGAAGACCCTGGACCTGTTCCTGAGCCTCAAGATTGGAGGCGGCGTTGGCCGCTGCTACACCACCCTGGTGAAGAACGTCCTGGCACGCCTGGGCGCCAACGTGACGAAGCGAAAGACAAACGGTCGCCATCTTTTTGCCATCACCCCCGAGAGCTGGGGCATCATTATGGACTACGTCGAGCGCCGCAAAGCCCTTGGCGTGCATTCTCTGACCACGCACGAGACTGAGTCCGCCTACCAGCCCAAAGCTGCCCCAGCGCAGCCCGCGGAGGCCCCACAGGCTGCGCCTGTTGCGCTTTCGAGCGACAGGGATACTTTGCAGTGTGAGGGTGTAGACACAGATGAAAAGTATCCCTTGGGACTTGCGGAGAAAGTATTCGCGATCGCCGCTCGCTGTTCACGCCCTCTCGGCCTACCGCTGGCACGGGTCATCGGGGCGCTACGGCGCGAAACGGTGATGAGCTGGCTTGCCCCGGGGGCGGATGAATGGCGGATCGGTTTCGAGCTGGGATACGCGGCAGACCTGATGAAGAAATCGGGCGCGTGATACTGTATAAACAACCAGTACCGGCATTAATGGCATGACTGCCAAGGAGGAAAGGAAAAGTGCAAGTGTGGGATTCGATGGATACGACAGGACAGAAGATCCGCAGCGCGTTGACAGTGGTCAACATGCTTGAGGCGGGAGTGCTAACCCTGAGCCAGGAGGACCTGGTGGAAGGCTTGGCGATCCTGCGGGAGCGCCTCCAGATGGCAGGTGACAGCCATGAGGAAACTTACGCTCTCCTGGCCAATGAAAAGCCGGGGCAGGCCCCGGCTATCGAAGTGCAATCGGCGCCGAACGTGGCGCACCTGCCTAACCGGCAGCAACGAGCTTGAACGCCTTCTGCATTGCCCCGAGCTGGGTTGCATCGGTCGCGGTGGCGACTTCAACCCCGTTGACGCTGGCGACCACCAACCAGGTGCCGTCGGCTTGTTTGTGCGGCTTGAAGTGGGGTTTCCCCTTCACCACGTCGGCTGGCGGCGGCGGCGCCTTGGCCTCCAGGTAGGAACGATTCGGCGTGGCTAGCGCCTCGCCGGCAAGCTCCAGGTACTCCTTGATGTTGGCGCGGTTCGACTTCAAGGCGAGGGTGATCACGTTCTGGTTGATCCGAGCACCTGGTTCATCCTTGACCGTGGTTTTGACCCAGTCGTGGATCCGCTCCATCGCCTTGCGCCCGGCGATCCGCTCGTGTTTGTCCAGGGCAGACAGCGCCTCGAGGCGACTGGCGTGCTTGTAGGTTGTGTGGGTTGGCTCGGTGTAGTCGATCTTGAACTGCTTGTAAGCCTCCTGCGTGTCGACGTCCTCATGCCCCAGCATCGAGCGCCAGAAGATCGACTCGTTGACCTTTTTCCAGCGGGCATCGCGGTTGAAGTGCAGCTCGAACACGAGCCGCGCCCAGATCGCGCGGCTATCGCGGAAGACCCGCGCCTCATCCTGGAAAACCCGCTTGGCCAGGGTGTTTAGGGTCTTCGCCACGCGTTGGTTGATTTGCACGTTGCTCATGCCCTGGAGCTCCAGGACTTCTGGCAGGGCGCGCAGCTTATCCATCGCATCGATCACTGCGTCGGCTGGCACCAGGGTGTAGATGGTGTAGCTGTCGCTGTAGTCGACGCCCTCTCGGCGCTTGGCCTGGCCACTGAACTCCACCTCGAAGTCGCCGACCTTCTTGAAGCGCCCCAGCGCCAGGACCTCGACCTCGCGCCGGCCAGTGGCGAAAGCCAGGCCCAGGGCCAGGTGCGAAAAGGAAGGGGAGAAGGTGCCGTCGGCATTGGCGCGGGTTTCCGACAGCAGCTCGGCGATGCGGTCCATCAGCCAGTAGTAGTTGATCTCTACGGTGTTGGTGGCCCGGACCTCTAGGCGCTCGCTGTGCTCATCGGCCAGGTGTTCGGCCGTGGCCACAGGCAGGGTCAGGTGGCGCATGATCTCGTGGTCCAGCTTCATGCGGGCGATCGCCTCATAGGCGTCGTCGTTCCGATCGCGCTTCACCTGGTTGGCCAGGTCGCGGTGCGCCAGGCGGATCTCGGTGATGTTCCCCAGGCTGGCCATCGCCGCCAGGGCCTCGGCGTATTGCGGGAACTTCTTGCCCAGCCGCGCAGCTTCGGCCTGCAGGCTGTGATGGTGCCAGTTCTTCGCGGTGATCGCCTTGCGCACGATCGTCAGGTAGCGGCGGTAACTGGCCGGCGCCAGCTTGTCGGACGCCTTGCGTCGACGGTCTTCGTACAGCTCCTTTTTCAACCTGGTCGCGCGCCGGGTCAGGAGCCTGGTCTTGTCGGCCCTGCTGATCGAGTCGTCGCCATCGATCTGCGCGATGTCCAGGAGCAGGTCATCGATCATCTTCTGCAGCTCGACCTTCTGCCGAGTCTGCCCACCACGGTTGCCAAATCCAGCCATTGCCGCACCCTCCAAAATGTACAAGGTAAGCCCAAGTACAACCATAGGCCATATACAGGTGCAGGTCAAGCCCTATATATATTAATAGTACATACAAAGCCCAAGGACAAACAATATCCATATAGTAGATAGGGTCAGACCTGTACACAGGGCGCGCCCATTATATACGTATATAATGGGCGCGCCCTGTGTACAGGTCTG
>NZ_JAAQWU010000035.1:0-29064 GCF_012985695.1 Pseudomonas sp. WS 5027
CTTTTTCTTTCAGGCGTACGGCTTCTTCCACGGCGATTTCGCAGAAGGGGTTCATCGACATTTTGACGTTAGCCAGATCGACGCCGGAATTGTCCGCCTTGACGCGAACTTTCACGTTGTAATCGACAACGCGTTTGACAGCTACAAGAACCTTCATGGATTCCTCGTTACTCTCCGGTGAAAAGGAAGCCGCCCGGATAAACCTGGCGGTAGATGCTCAACGGCGCACAAGGGCACCTCTAAAAACGCAGACCGTCATGACAGGTAACGTTGCACGTACTCAATAATAAAGACCGTTCGTCAGGGGTGACTGACAAGTCATTCATCGTCGCAACGTGTAAACTGCGCGCCAGCATTACGTGCGCGTCAACCTGCATCAGCATTGCCTTGTCTTTGGACGTGGCCTTGAAACCGGCAGTCCGCCTACGGGAAGCGCAAAACCGACCGTATATTGACCGGAACACCTTTTCCGGTCAATACAGCAAAATGGTCAGATATAAGCCGCGTTGCTTTGATTTACCTAGCTTGCGGGCAATTCAAACAAACGTTTGTATTGGACGCTGAGAGTGGTGTAGATATAATGCGCCACCTAGAGAGAAAGGTGGGTCGTCCCCTGCCCTTTTGTAAGAAATTGGCGCAACAGACGACGGATAAAACACCGAACCTCCACCCATTAGAAAAAAAACTGTTGAGCCTTGAGTAGGAGATAGCCTGTGGAACGCGAATACATGGAATTCGACGTGGTCATCGTCGGCGCAGGGCCGTCGGGCCTGTCTGCCGCCTGCCGACTGAAGCAGAAGGCCGCCGAAGCCGGTAAGGAAATCAGCGTCTGCGTGGTCGAAAAAGGCTCCGAAGTCGGCGCACACATCCTGTCCGGTGCCGTGTTTGAACCACGCGCCCTGAATGAATTGTTCCCGGACTGGAAAGAGTTGGGCGCCCCGCTCAATACCCCGGTCGTGCGCGACGACATCTATGTACTGCGCAGCAGCGACAGCTCCACCAAGGTTCCAGACTTCTTTGTGCCCAAGACCATGCACAACGAAGGCAACTACATCATCTCCCTGGGCAACCTGTGCCGCTGGTTGGCCCAGCAGGCCGAGAACCTGGGCGTGGAAATCTACCCTGGCTTCGCCGCCCAGGAAGTACTGTTCGACGAGAACGGCGTGGTGCGCGGGATCATCACCGGCGACCTCGGCGTGGACCGTGAAGGCCAGCCAAAAGAAGGCCTGTACACCCCCGGCATGGAACTGCGCGGCAAGTACACGCTGTTCGCCGAAGGCTGCCGCGGGCACTTGGGCAAGCAACTGATCCAGCGCTTCAACCTGGACAGCGATGCCGACGTGCAGCACTACGGCATCGGCCTCAAGGAAATCTGGGAAATCGACCCGGCCAAGCATCAGCCAGGTCTGGTGGTCCACACCGCCGGCTGGCCGCTGGACATCATGAGCAACGAGAACACCGGTGGTTCTTTCCTCTATCACCTGGAAAACAACCAGGTGGTCGTAGGCCTGATCGTCGACCTGTCCTACAGCAACACCTTCCTGTCACCATTCGATGAGTTCCAGCGCCTTAAGCATCACCCGGTGCTGGCCCAGTACCTGGAAGGCGGCAAGCGCATCAGCTACGGCGCGCGCGCCCTGGCCAAGGGCGGCATCAACTCGCTGCCGAAGATGGTATTCAAGGGCGGCGCCTTGATCGGTTGCGACCTAGGCACGATGAACGTGGCCAAGATCAAGGGCAGCCATACCGCGATGAAGTCCGGCATGCTCGCCGCCGACGCCGTGGCTGATCGCCTGTTCGCCGAGTCCGAAGGCGGTGATGAACTGACGGCCTACGTCGACAGTTTCAAAGCCAGCTGGCTCTACGAAGAACTGTTCGCCACCCGTAACTTCGGCCCGGCGATGCACAAGTTCGGCCCGATTATCGGTGCAGGCTTCAACTGGTTCGACCAGAACATCCTCGGCGGCAAAATGCCGTTCACCCTGCATGACACCAAGCCGGACTACGCCTGCCTCAAGCTGGCCAAGGACAGCCAGAAGATCGACTACCCCAAACCCGACGGCAAGCTGAGCTTCGACAAGCTGAGCTCGGTGTTCCTCTCCAGCACCAACCATGAAGAAGAACAGCCATGCCACTTGAAACTCAAGGATCCGAGCATCCCGATCGGCACCAACCTGCCGCTCTACGATGAACCGGCGCAGCGCTACTGCCCGGCAGGCGTGTATGAAGTCATCACCCAGGAAGACGGCGAGAAGCGCTTCCAGATCAACGCCCAGAACTGCGTGCACTGCAAGACCTGTGACATCAAGGACCCTTCGCAGAACATTACCTGGGTGACGCCGGAAGGCGCGGGCGGGCCGACTTACCCGAATATGTAAGCCATCTGCTTGAACATGAGGCTCTCCACTGGAGAGCCTTTTTTATGGCCGACACAAATCTAATGTGGGAGCGGGCTTGCTCGCTCCCACATTTGGATCGAGGTATCTCTGGGGATTTACGCGGCGCGTTCTTCACCCGGGTTGCGCAGGAAATAGCGTTTATATTCCCGACTGAACTGCGACGTACTCTGATACCCCACGTTATGCGCCGCCTGCGCCACGCCCATGCCTTCCACCAGCAACAACTGCTGGGCCTTGAGCAGGCGCAGACGCTTGAGGTACTGCACCGGCGACAACAAGGTGCAGCGTTTGAAGTGCTCGTGAAACGTCGACGCACTCATATGTGCATAACCGGCCAGGGTCTCGATGTTCAGGGGTTCGGCGTAATGGGCATGCAAGTGGTTCAAGGACGTGGCAATCCGCGAGAACTGCCCCTGCTGCTCCACCAGGGCGCGCAGTACATCGGCCTGGGGCCCGCGCAAGGCGGTGAACAACAACTCCCGCACCCGGGCCGGCCCCATGATCCGGGCTTCCAATGGATCGTGCAGGCACTGCAACAGCCGCTCGACGCAGCCGCGCATCGCGTCATCGAGCACCACCGAGCTCATCGACTCCAACGTCTGCGCCGTCGGAGGTGGGCCGGCCTGCATGCCCATGGCCATCACCAACTCGCCCAACACCACCCGATCAATGCCCACAGTCACCCCATACAGCGGGGCGTCGGCGGCCATGGCAAACGTCTCACACTCGAACGGCACCGGCATCGCCTGGATAAGGTAATGCCCGGCGCCATATTCCAGGGTGCGTTGCCCCAGGTACGCGACCTTGCTGCCCTGGGCCACGAACATCAGACTCGGTTCATAGATCTGCGGCCCGCGTGCTACGTCGCAACTGGCACGCAGCACCTGCACGCCCGCCAGGTGAGTCGGGGAAAAACCATCACAGGGCGTAAGCCCTTCAATCAAGGAAACCAGCGTGGCGTTGGCATCAAGATGGCGAGTCAACAACATGGCAAAAAACTTCGCAAAAAGGGGATGAGAACATCATCGCAGGTCTGGCAGCCAATGAATCCAATCCAGGGGCACTCCCGGACGAATAGGCATGAGACTCGGAGCATTTGCCATGTTCGCCCACCGGCTCCACGCGCAGAATTCGCCACCTCTCCCGTCCAAGCTTTTGCGAGGTTTTCACCATGTACACCGCCATCGGTTACGCCGCCCAGTCGGCCACCACGCCCCTCGCCCCGATGTCCTTCGAGCGCCGCAGCCCGCGAGCCGATGACGTGGCGATCGAGATCCTCTACTGCGGCGTCTGCCACTCCGACATCCACCAGGCGCGCAACGAATGGGGCATCGCCGTCTACCCGCTGATGCCAGGCCATGAGATTGTCGGCAAGGTCACTGCCGTCGGCGCCAGCGTCACTGCCCATAAAGTCGGCGACCTGGTCGGCGTGGGCTGCATGGTGGATTCGTGCCGCCACTGCGAAGCCTGCAAATCGGACCTGGAGCAATACTGCCTCGAAGGCCCGACCATGACCTATGCCACCCCGGACCGCGTGGACGGCAGCAACACCATGGGCGGCTATTCCGACAGCATCGTGGTCAGCGAGCACTTCGTGGTGAAGATTCCGGCCAAGCTCGACCTGGCCAGCGCCGCACCGATCCTCTGCGCAGGCATCACCACCTACTCGCCGCTCAAGCACTATGGGGTCAAGGCGGGCGATAAAGTCGGGGTTCTCGGCATGGGCGGCCTGGGCCATATGGGCATCAAGTTCGCCAAGGCCATGGGCGCCGAAGTGACGCTGTTCACCCGCTCCGCGAGCAAGGCAGAAGAAGGCCGTCGCCAGGGCGCCGATCACGTGATCGTGTCCACCGATGCCGAGCAGATGAAGGCAGCAGCCGGCAGTTTCGACTTCCTGCTGGATACCATTCCGGTGCAGCACGACCTGAACCCCTACCTCGACGTCCTGCGTTTTGACGGCGTGCACATCCTGGTGGGTTTGATCGAACCGGTCGACCCACCGGTCAACGCAGCGAAGCTGGTATTGGGTCGTAAAGTCCTGGCCGGCTCACTGATCGGCGGCATTGCCGAAACCCAGGAAGTCCTGGATTTCTGCGCCGAGCATGGCATTACCTGCGACATCGAAATGCTCGATATCCGCCAGATCAACGAGGCCTATGCACGCATGATTGCCGGCGACGTGAAGTACCGCTTCGTGATCGACATGACTACCTTGAAGGCTTGATCAGGCCTTTGCACCCAACTCCGCTGACAGCCGTGCTGCGACCTGTTTGACCACAGGAATCAGCTCGGCCATTTTTTCCAGCGGCATGTAGGGCACCGTACTGGCGATGCTGATGCCGGCGACAATTCGCCGGCTGGCATCGCGCACGGGCGCGGCCACACAGCGGATCGAAGGCTCGTTGTCTTCCAGGTCGAACGCATAGCCGCCCGCGACATACTCGCGCATGCGTTGCTCGAATTGCTCCCAGGATTGTTCCGGGTGCTGCGGCCAGTGCAGGTTTTTCCCGCCTACCGGCAAACTGGCCTGATACAGGCGCTGCCATTCCTCTTGCGAATCATCGAGCAACAAGGCCTTGCCGATCCCGGTGCGCGCCAGCGGCATGCGGTGGCCGACCCGCGAGCGCATTTCCGGGCCGTTGCGCCCAGGATTCTTGTGCAGGTACAGCACATCGTCGTATTCGCGGATCGCCAGGTGGATGGTGTCGCCGGTCAACGCCGACAACTCATCCAGATAGGGCATCGCCAGCGTCACCAATGGCAGCTCTTCCCGGGCCTGGAAGCCCAACTCGATCAGCTTGGGGCCCAACAGGTAGCCGACTTGCGGCACTACCCGCAGGTAGCGCTCGTCCACCAGGCAACTGGCCAGGCGATGCGTGGTGCTGCGAGTGGTGCCGATGCGCCGGGCAATCTCCTTGAGATCCCGCGCGCCGGCCGCCACCGCCTGCACCACGCCCAGGCCGCGCAGCAGGGTCTGGGTGCCCGTGGGCGCGGGGTCTTTGGCGGGAATCGGTGGGTTTTCCTGCATGTCGGGGCCTATCTAGAAATGCGAAAGCGGCGGCCATTATGGCAAATGCCGAGCCTCAAGGCAGGGCCGATCTCAGCCCTGGGCAAACTCACGCAACGCCTCGCCTTCCATGCGGTAGCGCACCCATTCTTCCTGGGGTTGGGCACCGATGGATTTGTAGAACGCAATGGCCGGCTCGTTCCAGTCCAGCACACTCCATTCAAAGCGCCCGCAGCCATTGTCGTAGGCGATTTTTGCCAGGTGGCGCAGCAACTTCTTGCCCGCCCCGCCGCCGCGCTGCTCCGGGTTGATGTACAGGTCTTCCAGATACAGGCAATTGCTGCCCAGCCAAGTGGAGTAGCTGAAGAAGAACACCGCAAAACCAATCGGCAAGCCATCGCGCAGGCAGATCAGGCCATGGGCGGTAGCGCCTTCGCTGAACAGGCTGCGCTCGATATCCACCACGCTGGCGATCACTTCGTGGCGGGCTTTTTCGTACTCGGCCAGCTCAGTGATAAAGGTCAGGATCTGCGCAGCATCGCTGGGCACGGCGGGACGGATCTCGATGGTCATGAACAGGCCTGCGGCTAAAAAAGAAAGGACACATACTAAGGCGCTTTGATGACCGCTTGCAGGGTTTTATGCACCCGGTTACTCCGCCCCGCAGCAACGTTGGCACCAGTAACCACAGAACAAACCGTGCAGTAGCGCATGGTAAAAAGTTCGCCATAAATCCAACAAACTCCCAGGATTGACCATGCATCCCACTGCTCCGGTTGGCGGAAAACTCTTCGCCCTGTTCTGCCTTGCCAGCTACCTGTTGTCACTGTCGTACGGCTCGACGTTTTTGTTGTCGCTGCTGATTGATTCCAGAGGTGGCAATGAGCACGACGCCGGCAGCGTGATTTCCATGGCGATGCTCAGTACGTTTATCGCGGTGATTGCATCCGGGCACCTGGCCGACGCCCTGGGTGCCGCGCGCTCGATTGCCTGCCTGGGGATCCTGCTGGTGGTAGCCTGCCTGGGCTTTGC
Organism: Pseudomonas sp. WS 5027; assembly: GCF_012985695.1. Lineage (NCBI taxonomy): Bacteria > Pseudomonadati > Pseudomonadota > Gammaproteobacteria > Pseudomonadales > Pseudomonadaceae > Pseudomonas > Pseudomonas sp. WS 5027. Next base: position 6,439 of record NZ_JAAQWU010000035.1, read on the forward strand.
CCTGACGCCGGGTTTTGGCCAAGGCCTGATGCTGTTCGGCTTGGCTCTCGGGCTGGGCTGGGGCGTGTTCTATACCCTTGGCCCGATCATCGTGGCGATGCTGGTGGAACCCAGCCAAAGAGCCAAGTATTTTGCCTGGCTGTCGGGCAGCATGATGACCGGCATCGGTTCAGGGCCCTTGTTGGGGCGGGCGGCCAACGCTTTGGGCCTGCCTCTGGAAACGGCGTTTTATATCGCAGCCCTCGCCAGTCTGGTGGGCGTGCTGATCTTCTGGCGCCTGGGCAGCCATCTCAAGCAGCAAGCCAACCTGCTGGGAGCTGGTGCAGTCTCGAAAATCTCCTGGGCCAGCACCCGGCGCGTACTGGGGTCGAAGGCGGTATTCGCAATCATCATGGTGGGCCTGGGCGGCTGTGTGTTTGGCGGGCTGTCGAGCTTCCAGACCAGCTACGCGGCGAGTCATGGGTTGGACTATTCGCTGTTCTTTCTCGGCTTCATGGGTGCGGCAATTACCAGTCGCTTGGTGATTGCCAGCTTTGTGGTCAGGCGCGATGCGTACTGGTCGGCCTGTGTGTTGTCCGGGTTGATGCTGGTGTCGATCCTGATGTTCAGCTTCGGCGTGCATGACAGCTTCAGCTACTTGCTGGCGGCCATTACCTTGGGGGTCGGTTACGGCCTGACCTATTCAGTGATCAACGGCCTGGCCGCCAACGAAGCGCCGAGTGCCAGCATGCCCCAAGCCTTGCTGCTGTTTAGCCTGTCGTACTTTATCGGGGTGTTCGGGTTTCCGTTGCTGGCGGGCAAGCTGATCGTCGAGCAGGGAATGCCGACCCTGCTGGCCAGTGTCTTGGGCATCGCCTTGCTCAATTGGTTGATCACCGTGGCGCGCCTGATCTGGCGCAGGGTTTCGAAACACAAAATCTTACAGGTGCCCCAACACCGTTCGTCGTGATCCAGGCACCAACAACCAGGGTGGGCTGACCAACATAAGGTAAGGACCTTATTCCTATGGAGGCTCCACCATGAATACTTCCAAAGTGACTGCCCTCGCCTTCGCGGGCTTGCTGTCTGCGGTTTCCCTGGCCAGCGTCGCCGCATCCGACCCGTCCACCGGCAAGACCGACCCGATTGGCAGCCCGCCCAACCCTGCCACCCAAGAAACCGAAAACTCCATGGGCACCGGCCTGGATACCAATGGCGGCGCCATCATCCAGGACGGCGCCGACCCGCGCACCAAGGGTAACGACGGCAACCGTCAGGGCCTGGGCACCGATGTGGAGAACGGCAAGATCGGCCCCGGCAAGAATGCCACCCCAAGCGGCAACGATGACAACCTGCCCGGCGCGCCGAAACAGCCCTGAGCCCGTGGCCGACAGACGAACACTACCCCACCACTGACCCTGAAGAGGTATGCATGAACGTCGATAAAAACCTTGAGAAAGAAGTCCTCACCCGCTTGCTGCACGCGCACCCGAATGGTTTGGGTAAGGAGGTGCTGGATAACTACCGGGGCGAAAAAGTCGTGGCCAGTACCCTGGCGATCCTGCAGGACCGTGGGCTGATCAAGGAAGGCCATGTGACCTGCAACGATGCCGGCGAACACGCGCTGCACCTGCCGATCAAACTGACAGCATCCGGCGTGGACGCGGCGCGCAAGCTCGAAGACGCGTAATAGACGGTTTGCCGGCGATAGCGGTGTGCCTGGTGATGATAGAGCGCTAGGCAGGCCGTTATCGCTGGCAAGCCAGCTCCTACGAACATTCCAAACCTATGTAGGAGCCGGCTTGCCGGTATCAGTCCCTGGGCTCCAGGCCTATCGGGAAGAACACCCCGCCACTCCAGACGCCCAGCCAACTCTCGCCGTCAATCACGCGCGTCACCGCCAGTTCCACCATCTGGTAGAACACGTTGCGATGGACCAGGGCCTCGAGGTTGTTGCGCACCAGCACGTAGGGCGAAGGTTCCTGGGTCTGCGGATCAATCACCACCCGCAGCGGATGCGCCGGGCCGGCTTCGATAAGGTCTTCGACGTTGGAGGTAAACCGCAGGACTTGGCTTTCGCCCTGCCCCTCGACCTCCATCGACACCGCCACAAAAGGCGCGTCATCCACCGTGATGCCGACCTTTTCCACCGGTGTGATCAAGAAATAATCATCGCCATCGCGGCGGATGATATTGGAGAACAGCTTGACCATCGGCTTACGCCCGATAGGCGTGCCCAGGTAATACCAGGTGCCATCACGGGCGATGCGCATGTCAATATCGCCACAGAAATCCGGGTTCCACAGGTGAACCGGAGCCGGTCCCTTGCCCTTGGGCAACTGTGCCAACAAATCATTGGCTTTGGCCGAATCCGTCATGCTGTTCTCCTTTGAATTACTGGTCGCTCATGCCCAGCAGGCTGCGGGCATACTGGCGCAGCGGTGGACCAAGCAGATCTTCGGGTTTGTTGTCGTGGAACGTCAGTAAACCGCCACGACTGCGAATCCGTGCAGTATCGATCAAATACTGGGTGCTGGTCTCGATCAACATAATCTGGATCACCCCGCTGTCGACACCCAGGCGATCCAGGGCTTCCTGATCGGCCCACTCATCTGCATTGCCGATGCGATCATCGGCCTTGGCGAAGCGCGTATACAACAGGTAATGGGCTCCCACCTCGCGGGCTTCGGCCATGGCCTGCTCCAGTCCTTGCGGGGCGCGGGCGCGGCGGACCATGGGGAAGTATTCGATAAAACCATTGAAGGCTTCTTCGGCCACCACATTGGGCCGCGGATAGGCACTGCCCGGCGGCGTGAACGCGCCCTGGGCGATAAACACAAACGAATCGGGCTGTATGCGAACCGAGTTGGAGCGACGGGTATCGCTGTGATCCAGCAAGCCGGCATCGCTCATCTGATAGCGAGTGCCTTCGGCCATATCGCTGACTGTCATGCAGCCACCCAGCGCGAACGACGCCAGCAACAAAACCAGACTACGCATCCTATCCTCCAGAGGCCGGTGACGGAAAACCGGCGAATAGGCACCAGATGCAGATTTTGCGCCAGCTTGCCTGGCTATCCGCCAATGATCTTCATCACGGTAGCCCCGCCCGAAAACGCCACTTCCTGCTTGTCGCCCAAGGCCTTGACCAGCAGGCGCTGCAATGCCGGCAAGGCCTGGTGGCGCGGCTTGTCCAACAGGTCGCCGACATAGTGGCGGTTGCTCGACGACAGGCAGCCGTGCAACCAGCCGGTCGAAGAAAGGCGCAGGCGCGAACAGGTACGGCAGAACGGCACGCTTTCATTGGCGATCACGCCGAAGAAGCCGTGACCGGGAATTTCATAGCGTACTGCCGTGGCATCGACCGGGGCGTCAGCCTGCAGGTATTCGTGATGTTCGCCAATCAGGCTCAACAGCTGTTGCAGGCTGACGAACTGCTGCAGGAACGCGTTGGAGTCGCTCGCAAGGTGGCCCATGCGCATCAACTCGATAAAACGCAGTTCATAGCCGCGCTCCAGGCAATACTCCAGCAGCGGCATGACCTGGTCGAGGTTCTGCCCGCGCAGTGGCACCATATTGACCTTGATCTTGATTCCCGCCGCACGCGCCTGGTCCATGCCATCGAGGACCGTGGCCAGGTCGCCTCCCCTGGCGATCCCGCGAAAGGCAGCGGCATCGAGGGTGTCGAGGGAAACATTGATCCGGCGGATGCCGGCATCGACCAGCAATGGCAACTTGCGCGCCAGTAACTGGCCATTGGTGGTCAGGCTGATATCGCTCAAACCCATCTGCCCGACGGCCTGCATAAAGGTTTCGAGCTTGGGGCTGACCAGCGGCTCGCCACCGGTAATGCGCAGACGATCAATGCCTGCAGCCTCGATCAGGTACGCAACGCCACGGGCCATGGCCTCGGCCGAGAGTTCGTCCTGCGCAGCCACCAACCGCTTGCCGTTGGGCACGCAGTAGGTACAGGCGTAATTGCAGGCTGAGGTCAGGCTGATCCGCAAATTGCGAAAACGCCTGCCTTGACGATCAACGATCATGGATCACTCCGGCAGCGGATAATTCGGGCGCGCTAAAACCTGACTCATAAATCAGATTTTAGCAAGGTCCTTGCCTGAGTATATTCCTGGGTCATCACATACGGCAGTAAATCAACCGGCCATTTCCCGGGTGAATGCCTTATGTGGCAGGCGTCTCGGGGTTCGGCAGCTCGGTGCTGTGCTTGCGCTTGTTACCCATGCGCACGCCGATGTCCATCAGGAACTGGAAGAAGCCTTCCTGATCTTCCAGCACGTTGCTCCAGAATGGCGAGTGGTACAGCGCCACGGCACCGTGCACCAACGCCCAGGCGGCGCAGTAGTGGAAATAAGGCGGCACGTCTTCCAGCTTGCCTTCACTGATCCGGCCCTTGATCAGCAAGGTCAGGCGCTCGAAGTTCGAAGCACGGATCTTGTGCAACTCCTCGACCATTTCCGGCACCTGGTGACCCTTGACCACTTTTTCTTCCAGGCGATCGAACAGGCGGTAGCGCTGCGGGTCACGCATGCGGAACTCAAAGTAAGCCCGGGACAGCGCTTCCTTGTCTTTGTCGACATCGGCCGAGTGCAGCAACTCGTTCAAATCGCGCTCGTAATCAAGCATCAGGCGCAAGTAGATCTCGGCCTTGGACTTGAAGTGCTTATAGATCGTGCCTTTGCCGATACCCACAGCATCCGCAATCATCTCGACGGTGACGCTGTCTTCACCCTGTTCGAGGAACAATTTGAGCGCGGTGTCGAGAATTTCCTGCTCACGGCGGCGAAACTCACGGACCTTACGGGGTTCTTTGTGCATAGAAAGAGGTCTGCAGAGGTCAGTATTGGGAGGGTTGAATGCCCCGATGACGGAACGTTTTACCCGGTGCGAGGGATTATCCCGACTGGGCGGTCGTTGGGCAACGTCTATATGAACAACCCACACACTAAACTTACAGCCCGCCAACGAATCAGGCGATATGGGTCAGAAATAAAACACTGATTCGCGCAGTGTATTGCCGCTCAATGAGAACTCAAGCGAAGCGCACGTATTCCAAATCTGTTTAAAAAACGATCAGATGCGGCTGGACTGCACGGGATACTGATCAATACTTCATCTGTCGGTGTGACATCTCCCCCAAGTGAAACACCGATAGGGGTACCAATGGACCGCGTACCTTTATTTACTCCTAATGGTCTTAACCCGGATTCACCCCCCCAGAACCCGGGTTTTTTTTGCCTGGGATTCAGCGAACGTGCGCCAGCGGGAACAGGCGCTTGAAGTTCTCGGTGGTCTGCTCGGCAAAACGCTCGACTGACTCGCCGCGCAACATCGCCAGGTAATCCGCCACATCCCGCACATATTCCGGCAGGTTCGGCTTGCCGCGATGGGGAATCGGCGCAAGATAAGGCGAATCGGTTTCCACCAGCAGGCGATCCGCCGGCACCTGGCGCGCCACATCCCGCAGGGCATCGGCGTTGCGGAAGGTGACAATACCCGACAGGGAAATATAGAACCCCAGGTCGAGGGCCGCCTTGGCCATCTCCCAGTCTTCAGTGAAACAGTGCAACACGCCCGCCTGGGGCAACGCCGCCTCGCGCAGCAACGCCAGGGTGTCGGCACGGGCGCCACGGGTATGGACGATCACTGGTTTACCGGTCTGCTGCGCCGCTTGCAGGTGCAGGCGGAACGAGGCCTGCTGCAAATCGGCGGCTTCGGGCTCGTAGTGGTAATCCAGGCCGGTCTCGCCAATAGCCACCACTCGCGGGTGATTGAGTTCGCCCAGCAGCCAGTCAAGGGCCGGGGCTTCGCCAGGCTTGAGGTCCAGAGGATGGATACCTACCGAGCAATCCACGTCGGCATAGCGCTCGGCCAGGGCCTTGACGTCGGCGGCGTTCTCGGCGCTGACGCCGATGCACAGGAAATGCCCAACGCCGCGCTGGCGTGCGGCGTCGAGAGCTGCATCCAGGGAGCCACCGTGGGCGGCGAGGTCGAGGCGATCAAGGTGGCAATGGGAATCTACGAGCATAAGAAGTTACAACTTGCGTAACAGGAAGTGTCTGGCCAACGAGACATCCGTCGGCCCCGAGAATATCAACGTCGGCCGAGCAATCCGACCCACTGCACCAGCAGTGCCTCAAGCAACAGCACCCGGTTCAGGTTGGCCTTGCCCAAGACCTTCTGGCGCTGGGCGAGGATCCAGTCCTGAATGTTCAAAACCTTGTCCTGGGCGCTCTTTTGCGCCAGGTACTGCACGACCTTGCGCATGTCCATCAGACCCAGGCCGTTCTCGTCCTGGGTCAGTTGATAGCGCAGGATCAAGCTGGACCAGTCACAGAACCAGTCAAACAGCAGCAACAGCGGCACGTCTTTCCAGCCCTCGGCCAGTTGGGTGGCAGACTGCTCTTGCTTGAGCAGCTTCTTCACCCCATCGACCACCAGCGCACGCTGCTCGCGCACGCCCTGGGCCTGCAGGCTGACCGCCGCCAGGGGCGAGCCGGCCGCCAGGGTCAGCAATTCAACCCGTTCCTGCTCACTGCACTCCGGCAAGGCCTGGCCCAGCCATTGCAAACTCATGGCCTCGCTCGGCAGCGGGCAGGCCTGTTGCACGCAACGACTGCGAATGGTTGGCAGCAAACGGCTGGACTGATGACTGACCAACAGCAGCACGGTATCGCCGGATGGTTCTTCAAGGCTCTTGAGCAAGGCGTTGGCGGCGTTGATGTTCATCGACTCCACCGGCTCGATCAGCACCACCTTGCGCCCGCCCATCTGCGCGGTCTGCACCACGAAGCTCACCAGGTCACGTACCTGGTCGACCTTGATCGCCTTGTCAGCCTCTTCAGGCTCCAGCACGTAGTTGTCCGGATGGCTGCCGGCCTTGAGCAGCAGGCACGATTTGCATTGCCCGCACGCCTCCAGCCCTGCCGGCTGCTGACACAGCAGGCGAGCCATCAAGCGCTCGGCCAAGGCACGCTTGCCGATGCCTGCCGGTCCATGGAGCAGATAGGCATGGGCATGCTGGGCACGTCCGGCCAATTGCTGCCACAGGCTGTCCTGCCACGGATAGGCCTCAGCCACGGTAAAGCTCCAACAGTTTCGGGAGCAGTGCATCGATAGCCCGTTGCACTTGCTCCAGTGGTTGCGCGGCATCCAGCAGGCAATAGCGCGACGGTGCAGCTTCGGCACGCTGGAGGTACGCCGCGCGCACCGCTTCAAAAAATGCCCGCCCTTCCAGCTCGAAGCGGTCCAGGCGACCACGAGCACTGGCCCGCGCCAGGCCGACATCCACCGGCAGGTCGAAGACCAGGGTCAGGTGCGGGCGCAGATCGCCCTGGACAAAGGTCTCCAGGGTCGCGATGCGCTCCAGGGACAAGCCACGACCTGCGCCTTGGTAGGCGTAAGTGGAATCGGTAAAGCGGTCGCAGATCACCACGGCACCACGGGCCAGCGCCGGCCGGATCACTTCGGCCAGGTGCTGGGCACGTGCAGCAAACACCAGCAACAACTCGGTGTCCGGGTTCATGACTTCGTCGCCAGTCGCCAGCAGCACCTCGCGGATCTTCTCCGCCAGAGGCGTGCCGCCTGGTTCGCGGGTCAGCAGCACCTCGATCCCTTCGCCCCGCAAGCGCTCGGCCAGGTATTCACGGTTGGTACTCTTGCCGGCGCCTTCAGGGCCTTCCAGGGTAATAAACAAGCCAGTCACAGGCAGTCCTTAGTCAGAGTCATTGCGGGCTTTGCGCGGGCGCAGCTTCAGGCGCGACAGGCTCAACCGTCGCCGGTGCGGCCGGTGCAGGGCTGGAGCGATAATCGGCGCGACGCTTGAGTTGGTACTCGCGCACGGCGGCATTATGGGCATCCAGGCTATCGGAGAAAATATGGCTGCCATCGCCCCGCGCCACGAAATACAGGCTGCTGCCCGGCACCGGATTCAACGCCGCATGGATCGCCTCGCGGCCGACCATGGCAATCGGCGTCGGTGGCAGACCGCTGATCATGTAGGTGTTATAGGGGGTGGCTTCTTTCAGGTGCGCGCGCGTCAACTTGCCGTTGTAGCGCTCGCCCATGCCGTAGATCACGGTGGGGTCGGTTTGCAGCAGCATGCCGATCTTCAGGCGCCGCACAAACACCCCGGCAATCTGCCCACGCTCTTCAGGTACGCCGGTTTCCTTCTCGACCAGCGACGCCATGATCAGCGCCTGGTAGGGATCGGTATAGGGCGCATCGGGCGCGCGGCGGCTCCATTCCTGATCAAGTACATCGTCCAGGCGGTTGTAGGCTTTTTTCAGGAATTCGACATCGGTCATGCCGCGCACGAAACGGTAGGTATCAGGGAAGAACCGCCCTTCCGGAAAGACGTCGGGATGGCCGATTTTCTCCATCACCTCGCGGTCACTCAAGCCCGACAAGGTCTGCTCGATTTTTTCGTGCTTGGCCAGCGCACTGCGCACCTGGCGGAAGTTCCAGCCTTCCACCAAGGTCAGGCTGTACTGCACCACTTCGCCGCGCTGCCACAGGCCGATCAGCCCTTGGGCCGTCAGGCCCGGCGTCATGCGGTATTCACCACTGTGCAGCGGCTGACCATCCAGATTGAAACGCCAGTACAGGCGCAGCCAAAAGGCATCCTCAAGTACGCCGTCAGCTTCCAGGCGATTGAAGGTACCGGTCGGGGTCGCACCGGCCGCCACATCCAGCAATTGCTCCTGGGACAGATTCAGCGGCTGCTTCAAGGCCGAGTCCAGCTTCCAGGCCGAAAAGCCCAGCAGCAAACCCGCCAGGACCAGACCGATCTCCAGCAGCAATACAATTTTACGTCTCAAATCAAACACCCAATAGCGCGCGAACAATGCCTTGCAGTTTACGGGTGAGCGGCCCAGCCGACCAGCTCATTGGCCCATATCCAAGCACCGGCCAAATGCCATATACGCTGTTGCAGACGAACACTTCATCAGCCTGTTGCAACTGCGCAAGGCTGATATCGGCAACCCTGGTGACAACGCCCAACGCCTCGGCCCTGGCCAACAGCTCGGCACGCATGACGCCGGCCACGCCACAGCGGCTCAGGTCGGCCGTCAGCAACTGGCCGTCATGTACCAGGAACAGGTTGCTGAACACGCCTTCGATGACGCGCCCAGACATATCCAGCATCAATCCTTCCGCGTGATCGGCATCTTGCCACTCGGCGCGTGCCAGGACCTGTTCGAGGCGATTTAGATGCTTGAGACCTGCGAGCAAGGGTTGCTCGGACAAACGGGTGACGCATGGGAAAAGGCGAACGCCTGATGAACCATGAGCCTCGGGATAGGTGGCAGGCGGGCTGCCTTGCAGAATACGACGCGCTGGGGCACCTGCGTTGATGCCATAACCGCGCAGGCTATCGCCACGGGTGAGGATCAACTTGAGAACACCGTCACCGAAGGCTGCCGCATAGGCCAGCAACTCGCTGCGGACCAGGTCCTGGTCCACAGTAAGCGCCAGGCGCCTGCAACCTTCGTCGAGGCGTTGCAGATGACGATCAAGCAGCACGGGCTGCCCGGCCTTGACCGCGATGGTTTCAAACAAACCATCGCCGTAGGCCAGGCCGCGATCTTTCAGCGGCACTGCGTCCGCCGGCTGACCGTCGACCCAGCTGTGCATCACTCGGCGAACCGGCGGAACACCAGGGAACCGTTGGTACCGCCAAAGCCGAACGAGTTGGACAACACCACGTCGATCGGCATTTGCTGCGGCTCGTGAGGGACGAAGTTCAGGTCGCAGCCTTCATCCGGCTCATCAAGGTTGATGGTCGGTGGTGCAACTTGGTCCTTGATCGCCAGCACGCTGAAAATCGCTTCGACCGCACCAGCCGCGCCCAGCAGGTGACCGGTCATCGACTTGGTCGAACTGACCGCCAGCTTGTAGGCGTGCTCACCGAATACCGACCTGATGGCCTGGGCTTCCGCCAGGTCGCCAGTCGGCGTCGAGGTGCCGTGGGCGTTGATGTACTGCACTTGATCGACGTTGATCTTCGCGTCGCGCAAGGCATTGCTGATGCAACGCGCAGCGCCCGCACCGTCGGCGGGTGGCGAGGTCATGTGGTACGCATCGCCACTCATGCCAAAACCGATCAGCTCGGCATAGATCGTCGCGCCACGGGCCTTGGCGTGCTCCAGCTCTTCGAGGACCAGGGCACCGGCACCGTCGGACAGTACAAAACCATCACGGCCCTTGTCCCACGGACGACTGGCGCGGGTCGGCTCGTCATTGCGCGTCGACAGCGCACGGGACGCGCCGAAGCCGCCCATGCCCAGGCCGCAGGCAGCCATTTCGGCGCCACCGGCGATCATCACGTCAGCCTCGTCATAGGCGATATTGCGCGCCGCCATGCCGATGCAGTGAGTGCCCGTGGTGCACGCCGTGGAAATGGCGTAGTTAGGCCCCTGGGCACCCAGATGGATGGACAGGAAACCGGAAATCATATTGATGATCGAGCCCGGGACGAAGAACGGTGAAATTCGACGAGGGCCGGATTCGTGCAATGTGCGGCTGGTTTCTTCGATATTGGTCAAACCGCCAATACCCGAGCCCATGGCCACGCCGATGCGCTCACGGTTGGCATCGGTAACTTCCAGGCCGGCATTACGCACCGCCTGAAAACCGGCTGCCAGGCCGTATTGAATGAACAGGTCGAGTTTGCGGGATTCTTTGATCGAGAGATATTCCTCGACATTGAAGCCCTTTACCGAGCCGCCAAAACGGGTGGAATAGGCAGAAAGGTCCGTATGTTCAATCAGACCAATACCACTGTGGCCAGCCAGAATGCCCTGCCAACTGCTCGGCACATCCGTACCCAGTGGCGACAACATACCCATACCGGTGACTACGACGCGTCTACGCGACACAGCACTCTCCTTTTTCTTGATGACGACACTTGAGCTGACTTTTCATCAGAGCTAATGAAAAAACCGCACGCCGTTACAGCAGTGCGGTTTTTCCATAACAGCAAGCGACGATTACAAACTATTACGCCTGGTGGCTAGTAACGTAGTCGATAGCAGCTTGAACAGTAGTGATTTTTTCAGCTTCTTCGTCCGGGATTTCGGTCTCGAATTCCTCTTCCAGAGCCATCACCAGCTCAACGGTGTCAAGGGAATCGGCACCCAGGTCTTCTACGAAGGAAGCAGTGTTGGTCACTTCTTCTTCTTTAACGCCCAGTTGCTCGGCGACGATTTTCTTGACGCGCTCTTCGATGGTGCTCATACCTTGTTTAACTCCTAATGGACAAATTCAGGCAGCTGGCCAGTGGGTAAGTGTATAGAAAGGCTTTTCAGCTTTTCAACTGAAAGCTTCACCCTCGTACCCTACCGGCCACCTGTCTATAAATAGATTGCAGCTTTATAACGGATTTTAGACAGCTCGTATGACATTTTTTTGAAGCGATCCGTCACAATTTAACTCATGTACATCCCGCCGTTCACCGGGATTGTAGCCCCAGTCACGTATGCCGCACCGTCAGATGCCAGGAAAGAGACCACATTGGCGATCTCTTGGGCCTGGCCCAGACGGCCCAGCGGAATTTGCGTCAGCAACGCATCACGCTGCGCTTCAGGCAATTCGCGGGTCATATCGGTATCGATAAACCCTGGAGCCACCGAGTTGACCGTAATCGACCGCGAGCCGACTTCACGCGCCAGGGCTCGGCTGAAACCTTCCAGGCCGGCCTTGGCAGACGCGTAGTTTACTTGGCCTGCGTTGCCCATGGCACCCACTACGGAGCCAATATTGATAATTCGCCCCCAACGCGCCTTGGTCATGCCGCGCAAAACACCCTTGGACAGGCGAAACAGACTGTTCAAGTTGGTATCGACCACGTCGTACCACTCGTCGTCTTTCATGCGCATCATCAGGTTGTCGCGGGTAATACCGGCGTTGTTCACCAGAATTGCCGGCGTACCGAATTGCGCAGTGATCTGGGCCAGTACGGCAGCCACGGATTCATCGCTGGTCACGTTGAGCTCCAGGCCCGTGCCCTGCACGCCATTTTCCTTGAGGGTCGCGGCGATACGCTCGGCGCCAGAGGCTGAGGTGGCAGTACCGATCACTACAGCGCCCTGACGGCCCAATTCCAGGGCAATCGCCTGGCCAATGCCACGGCTTGCGCCGGTAACCAGTGCAACTTTACCTTGCAGACTCATGCAGGCTTCTCCTTAGTTCAGGCCAGTGCGGCGCGGGCGGCTGCGAAGCCATCCGGGGTATTGAGGTTGGAAGTCGACACGCCTTCGGCGCAGCGCTTGTTGAGACCAGCCAGGACTTTACCCGGACCACACTCAACCAGTTGAGTAGCGCCCTTGCCAGCCAGGGTCTGGACCGATTCAACCCAGCGAACCGGCTTGTACAGTTGCTCCAGCAGGTCACGCTTGAGGGTTTCCAGGTCAGGCGCCACGTCGGCGCTGACGTTTTGCACCAACGGGATCTGCGGCGCCTGCCAGTTGATGGCTGCGATGGACTCGGCGAAACGCTCGGCCGCCGGGCGCATCAACTCGCAATGGGATGGCACGCTGACCGGCAGTGGCAATGCACGTTTGGCACCGCGGGCCTTGCAACCTTCGATGGCGCGCTCAACCGCGGCCTTGGCACCGGCGATCACCACCTGGCCAGGAGAGTTGAAGTTCACCGCGCTGACCACTTCGCCCTGGGCCGCTTCGGCACAGGCTTCGATCACCACGGCGTCGTCCAGGCCCAGGATGGCAGCCATACCGCCCTGCCCGGCCGGAACAGCCTCTTGCATCAGTTGACCACGGCGCTCTACCAGCTTGACCGCCTCAGCGAGGGTCAGGCTGCCTGCCGCGACCAAGGCGCTGTACTCGCCCAGGCTGTGACCGGCGACGAAAGCCGGGCGTGCGCCGCCTTCAGCCAGCCAGACGCGCCACAGCGCGACGGAAGCCGTCAGGATTGCAGGTTGGGTTTTATCGGTTTGATTGAGCAGTTCTTCCGGCCCGTCCTGGGTCAATGCCCAAAGATCGTAGCCCAAGGCAGCAGAAGCTTCCTTGAAGGTTTCCAGGACCAGCGGGTATTGCGCGCCCAGCTCGGCCAACATGCCGAGGGACTGCGAACCCTGCCCTGGAAAGACGAATGCGAGGGATGTAGACATGTAACAAGCCCCTAATGATCTGGTCGTCGGTGAATTGACGCCCCACAGCTGGGAGCGCAAGAAACTGACAGATTGGATGGTCAATTGAACTGGCCGGTCACATTTAAGCATTCCCGGCCCGATTCGCCTAAGGCAACAGATCCTCAAGACGGCCATGCAAGCGCTGCGGCAGGTTCTCCTGGATCTCGATCACTGCGCGCGCAATGGCACTCTGAAAGCCCTGGACCCCCGCCGAACCGTGGCTTTTTACCACAATACCCTGCAAACCGAGGAAGCTTGCGCCATTATGCCGCGCCGGGGCGAGGTCCGCCTGCAAGCGCCGCATCAACGGCAGCGCCAGCGCACCCACCAACCGGGAAGCCAGGTTGCGCTTGAACAACGCCTCGATCCGCGCGGCAATCATCGTAGCCAGGCCCTCGCTGGATTTAAGCAAAATATTTCCAACAAAGCCGTCACAAACCACTACATCAGCCTCGCCGCGATACAACCCGTCGCCCTCGACAAACCCGATGTAGTTCAAGCCCCGCGCCTGCTGCAACAGACTGGCGGCCAACTTGACCTGTTGATTGCCCTTGATGTCCTCGGTGCCGATGTTCAGCAAAGCAACTCGCGGACGCACCACCCCCAGCGCTTCGGCAGCGACCGAGCCCATCAAGGCAAAATGCAGCAGGTGCTCGGCGCTGCAATCGACATTCGCCCCCAGGTCCAGCAACTGACAGTAGCCACGCTGCGTAGGGATCGCCGCGACCATCGCTGGCCGATCAATGCCTGGCAGGGTTTTGAGCACATGACGGGACAAGGCCATCAAAGCCCCGGTATTGCCGGCACTGACACACGCCTGGACCTTGCCATCGCGCAGCAGCTCAAGGGCCACGCGCATGGAGGAATCGGGCTTGCCACGCAGGGCCTGGGCGGGCTTTTCATCCATGCCGATGGTTTCGCTGGCTGGCGTTATCGTCAGGCGCGCGCGATCCACCGCCGGATGGCTGGCAATCAGTTCTTCAAGTAGGGATGGTTGACCGACGAGGGTCAGGTGCAGCGAGGGCGTAGCAGACAGGCTGGCAATGCATGCCTGGACAATGCTGCGGGGACCGAAGTCCCCGCCCATTGCGTCAATCGCGATGACTTGAGCAGACAAGTGATTACTCGTCAGCGCCCTTGTCGATCACTTTACGGCCACGGTATACGCCTTCTGGCGATACGTGGTGACGCAGGTGAATTTCACCGGTGGTTTTTTCTACAGACAGAGTGCTTGCCGTCAGGGCATCGTGGGAACGACGCATGTCACGGGCAGAGCGGGATTTTTTGTTCTGCTGAACAGCCATAATTGATTAACTCCTAAACGTTTGGGTCACGCTTTAACTGCGCCAATACACTGAACGGGTTGGACCGCGTTACCTCGTCCTCGCTCGGTTCGGACTCGTCATCGAGCCCCGCCGGCTGCTGGCATTCTTCCGGATGATGAGCAGGCACAATGGGCAAGGCGAGCAGAAGCTCCTCCTCGATCAGTGCATGCAGATCCAAAGGATCTTCGCCCAGTTCCAGCACGTCATAACCTTTCGGCAACGACTGGGTATTCGCACCCTCTTTCACCACAGCATAACTGCATTCGCTGTGGATCGGCAGGGTGACCAGCTCAAGACAACGCTGGCAAACCATTTTGACCTCGGTGTCGATAAAGCTGTGGATCACCACAGATTTACGTTCATCTCGCTCAAAAACGAATTTAGCCTGCACCGTACCGACATTGTCGGAAAGCGGGTCGCAGAGTCTCTCCAAATCGGCCAGCAACACTTCACCTTGGAGGGTGGTGCCACGATCAGCCAATTTGCGCGGGTCAACGTGAGGTGGAATCGGGTCATTCAACATAGGCGCAGCATTATAGGGATGCACCCGCCCATGTCAAAGGAAATTCAGCCCTGTGCGCCAGACTGTCCACTCGCTAGAATCCGCGACTGCCTTGAGGAGAGCCACATGTTGCCTTTATTACTCGCTTCCAGCTCGGTTTATCGCCGGGAACTGCTGAATCGCCTGCAGCTGCCGTTCATCTGCAGCTCTCCGGATATCGACGAAAGCCATCGCGCAAATGAGTCTGCGGTCGAGCTGGTCAAGCGCCTGGCCGAAGAGAAAGCCCACGCCCTTGCCGACAGCCACCCAGGGCACCTGATCATCGGCTCGGACCAGGTCGCGGCGCTGGACGGCCGAATCATCGGCAAGCCCCACACCTTCGAAATAGCTCGTGAACAGTTGCTGGCAGCCAGTGGCCGGCAGGTCAGCTTCCTGACCGGCCTGGCGCTACTCAATAGCGACACCGGGCATTGCCAGGTGGACTGCATCCCCTTCACCGTCACCATGCGCCAACTGGACATAGCGCGAATCGAGCGCTACCTGCGAGCCGAGCAGCCCTACGACTGCGCTGGCAGCTTCAAGGCTGAAGGGCTGGGGGTGAGCCTGTTTCAAAGCACCGAAGGCCCGGACGCCACCAGCCTCATCGGCCTACCGCTGATTCGCCTGGTAGATATGCTGCTGGCCGAAGGCGTGCAGGTCCCCTGAGAGCCCCACAAAAAACAATGTGGGAGCCGGGCTTGCCCGCGATGACGGCCTGTCAGCAACCCATTGGCTGGCTGACCCACCGCAATCGCGGGCAAGCCCGCTCCCACATTTTGAGCTATGCCAATCGCGAGATCAGCGCAAGGCCGGACCCTGGAAGCCCATATACAGCGCCAATTTCTCCGCCACACTGGCACCCAGACGCTTGGAGAAGCGATCGAACGGCGATTCCTGGACGGTAAAGTCCACCAGCTCCTTCTCGCCGATCACATCACGCGCCACCGAACTGGCACTGCCCAGACCATCGATCAAGCCCAACGGCAAGGCCTGCTCACCAGACCAGATCAGCCCGGAGAACAACTCCGGATGTTCTTTATCCTTGAGCCGCTCACCACGCCCCTGCTTGACACTGGCAATGAACTGGCGATGGGTGGTGTCGAGTACGCTCTGCCAGAACTGGGTTTCGTCAGCCTTTTGCGGCTGGAACGGGTCGAGAAACGACTTGTGCTCACCCGAGGTGTAGGTACGCCGCTCAACCCCCAGCTTCTCCATGGTCCCGACAAACCCGTAGCCGGCCGCCGTCACACCAATGGAACCCACAAGGCTGGCCTTGTCGGCGTAAATCTGGTCGGCGGCGCTGGCAATGTAATAGGCGCCAGAGGCGCCCAGATCAGAGATCACCGCGTACAACTTGGTCTCTGGATGCAACGCGCGCAGACGGCGGATCTCGTCATAGACGTAGCCCGACTGCACCGGGCTGCCACCAGGACTGTTAATGCGTAGCACCACACCCTTGACCTTGGGATCCTCGAAGGCGGTGCGCAGGCTGCTGACGATATTGTCGGCGCTGGCAGACTCCTTGTCGGCAATCACCCCGCGCACTTCGATCAGGGCGGTGTAGCTGCCGCTGCGGGCGGCGCTTTTTTCCATATCCACCAAAGGACTGAACAACACCAGCATGCCAATCAGATAGGTAAAGGTCAGGAGCTTGAAGAAGATCCCCCAGCGCCGGGCGCGGCGCTGCTCCTGGACGCCCGCCAGCAGGGTTTTTTCCAGCAGTTTCCAGCTTTTATCATCGCCATTGTCGGCAGCGGCCTTGGTCGGCGCCTTCCACTCATCGGTCATGCCATCTACCCCAGCAAAAACTTAACGGGCCTGGTTGAGCCAGGCGTGCAATTGCGAAAACCTGTCAATCGTCAGTCGCGGCTCGTAAGCCTGCAAGGCTTCCGGGGACTGGGCACCATAACTGACGGCAACGCTGTCCATACCGGCGTTGCGCGCCATTAGCAGATCAAACGAGGCATCACCGACCATCAACGACTCACGGGCAGAAACGCCGCAATGGGCCATGATCTGCTCCAGCATCAACGGATGAGGCTTGCTCGCGGTTTCATCGGCGGCGCGCGTGGCGTCAAAGTAATTTTCCCAGCCATTGGCCTTGAGCACCCGATCCAGCCCTCGCCGGGCCTTGCCGGTCGCGACCGCCAGGTGATAGCCCTGCTCGCGCAATGCCTCCAGGGACTGCACGACCCCTTCAAACAAAGGCGAAGGCTCGGATTCCAGGGCAATGTAGTGATCGGCGTAGTGCTCGCGAAACGCTACCAGCTCGCCGTCGGATATCTGCGGGTACAAGGTACGAATGGCCTCGGGCAACCCCAGACCAATGATGCCCTTGACCGCCAGGTCACTGCACAACTCAAAGCCGGAACGGGTCGAGGCCATATGCATGGACTCGACAATCCGGCCAATGGAATCGCACAGGGTGCCATCCCAATCAAAAATCAGCAGTTTGTAGTCAGGGCGCGACACTCAGGCGCTCCACAGTCTTGGCCCACATCTCATCGACGGGCGCCTGCAACTTCAATTCGCCACCATCAGGCAACGGCACCGTCAACATATAGGCATGCAGAAACAGGCGCTTGCCGCCCAGATCGCGGATCTCCTTGGAGAATCCCTCGTCGCCATACTTGGTATCGCCAGCAATACAGTGGCCGGCGTGCAGGGTATGTACGCGAATCTGGTGAGTGCGCCCGGTCACCGGCTTGGCCTCGACCATGGTTGCAAAATCACCGAAACGTCGGAGCACCTTGAACAGGGTCAGCGCTTCCTTGCCCTCCTCGTCCACCTCGACCATACGCTCGCCGGAGCGCAGGTTGCTCTTCTGCAGCGGTGCCCGCACGCTCTTGATAGAGGACGCCCAATTGCCACGCACCAGCGCCATATAGCGCTTGTCCACGCCATCGCCGCGCAAAGCGGTATGCAGGTGGCGCAACATGCTGCGTTTCTTGGCGATCATCAACAGGCCGGAGGTGTCGCGATCCAGGCGATGGACCAGTTCCAGCTCCTTGGCATCCGGACGCAACTGACGAAAGGCTTCGATCACCCCGAAATTCAGGCCGCTGCCACCATGAACCGCAATGCCGCACGGCTTGTTGATCACAATCAGCTTGTTGTCTTCGAAGACAATCGACGCCTCAAGACGCTGCAGCAGGCCCTGGGCCAGTGGCACGGGCTCGTCACGCTCAGGCACGCGAACAGGCGGCACGCGGACGATATCGCCCGCCTGTAGCTTGTACTCAGGCTTGATCCGGCCTTTGTTCACCCGCACTTCGCCTTTACGCAAAATGCGATAAATCAAGGTCTTGGGCACGCCCTTGAGCCTGGCCAGAAGAAAGTTGTCGATGCGTTGGCCGGCATATTCCGGCGAGACCTCAAGCAGCTGGACGCTGGGGGTCGGGGGGGTGGTAGTCGTCATGGCGGGAATGATAACAATTTTTTATGGAATTGAAGCACTTAATCATTGCTGCTATAGTCGCGAACGCCGCCAAAAGCGGCCTGGGCAGAGGACTCGCGGCAAACAGCCGCCCCTGACCATCGCAATTCATCAGGACGCGAGGCCGTCCTACGGGGCTTTCGCCACACTGGAAGGCTCAAGATTGTAACAAGCGCAGGTGACATGAGGCCTGAAGCGAGTGCAAAAAGCAGAGTGATTACTCGCCTATTGCGCCGATATTTACGGCCAGTTCACAAAGTGCAGTCAGTCTTGTACCAGACCACGGCGAATGCTTCGGAAACAACGCCTGTTATTAGCCATGAGCGTGAACTCCCCATTGGAGAACACGGTAAATGCCAACCCGCTGCGGATTCTGCGCGCGGCAGCACCCGAATTATCAGGGATACGTGTAGGGTGGAGATGCACAACCGTCGGACTGTGTAGCACTAGGCTTATATTTAGACGCTTCATCTCGTCCACAGTCGCCGGTTGATTCCTCCTCCTGACTGAGTGCTTATTAAGTCACCACAGCAAGCAGGACGCGTAAGTCGCGATACCAGCCCAATTGGCCAGTATTGCTGGACACTGGAGTGGCCAACCACTCTTGACGCACCTGACACCGACCGTGAGAAGTCGTGTGTGCCGAACGCCGTTTCCGGCAGCCCGGAAACCGACGGTACAACATGAAAAGAATGCTGATTAACGCAACTCAACCCGAAGAGTTGCGTGTTGCACTGGTAGATGGCCAACGCCTCTACGACCTGGACATCGAGTCCGGTGCACGCGAGCAGAAGAAGGCCAACATCTATAAAGGCCGGATTACTCGCATCGAGCCAAGCCTTGAGGCTGCCTTTGTCGATTTTGGCTCTGAGCGCCATGGCTTCCTGCCCCTCAAGGAAATCTCCCGCGAATACTTCAAGAAAGCCCCTGAAGGCCGCGTGAACATCAAGGACGTCCTGAGCGAAGGCCAGGAAGTCATCGTCCAGGTTGAAAAAGAAGAACGTGGCAACAAGGGCGCAGCCCTGACCACCTTCATCAGCCTGGCTGGCCGTTACCTGGTCCTGATGCCGAACAACCCGCGTGCTGGCGGCATCTCCCGTCGCATCGAAGGCGAAGAGCGCAACGAACTGCGTGAAGCGCTGAACGGCCTGATCGCCCCGGCTGACATGGGCCTGATCGTGCGCACTGCCGGCCTTGGCCGCAGCAGCGAAGAAATGCAGTGGGACCTCGACTACCTGCTGCAACTGTGGACTGCTATTAAAGAAGCATCCCTGGACCGCTCCGCGCCATTCCTGATCTATCAGGAAAGCAACGTGATCATCCGCGCCATCCGCGACTACCTGCGCCAGGACATCGGCGAAGTGCTGATCGACAGCGTCGAAGCCCAGGACGAAGCCCTGACCTTCATCCGCCAGGTGATGCCGCAGTACGCCAGCAAGATCAAGCTGTACGAAGACAGCGTTCCGCTGTTCAACCGCTTCCAGATCGAAAGCCAGATCGAAACCGCCTTCCAGCGCGTGGTCGAACTGCCTTCCGGTGGCTCCATCGTGATCGATCCGACCGAAGCCCTGGTGTCCATCGACATCAACTCGGCGCGCGCCACCAAAGGCAGCGACATCGAAGAAACCGCGCTGCAGACCAACCTGGAAGCAGCCGAAGAGATCGCTCGCCAACTGCGCCTGCGTGATATCGGCGGCCTGATCGTGATCGACTTCATCGACATGACCCCAGCCAAGAACCAGCGCGCCGTGGAAGAAAAAGTCCGCGAATGCCTGGAAGCCGACCGTGCCCGCGTACAAGTTGGCCGCATCTCGCGCTTCGGCCTGCTGGAAATGTCCCGCCAGCGCCTGCGTCCATCCCTGGGCGAGAGCAGCGGCATCGTCTGCCCGCGTTGCAACGGCACCGGCATCATCCGTGACGTTGAATCGCTGTCCCTGGCGATCCTGCGCCTGATCGAAGAAGAAGCCCTGAAGGACCGCACCGCCGAAGTCCGCGCACAAGTGCCGATCCCGGTTGCAGCCTTCCTGCTCAACGAAAAACGCAACTCGATCACCAAGATCGAACTGCGCACCCGTGCCCGTATCGTGATCCTGCCGAACGATCACCTCGAGACGCCGCACTTCGAAGTCCAGCGCCTGCGTGATGACAGCCCGGAAGCCCACAGCGGCCAGTCCAGCTACGAAATCGCCGCTGCCGCTGCCGAAGTCGAAGAAGTCCAGCCAGCCGCCGCGACCCGCACCCTGGTTCGCCAGGAAGCCGCGGTCAAGACCGCGCCGGCCCGTGCCAACGCACCGGTACCGGCTGAAGTCGCTGCCCCGGTTGCCGCGCCTGCTTCCCTGCCGGAGCCAAGCCTGTTCAAGGGCCTGGTGAAGTCGCTGGTCAGCCTGTTCGCCACCAAGGAAGAGCCTGTCGCTCCAGCCGTGGTCGAGAAGCCTGCCGCTGAACGTCCTGCACGCAACGAAGAGCGTCGCAACGGTCGTCAGCAGAGCCGTAACCGCAACGGTCGCCGTGACGAAGAACGCAAACCTCGCGAAGAGCGTGCACCGCGTGAAGAACGCGCACCACGTGAAGAGCGTCAACCGCGCGAAGCCCGTGAAGAAGCCCCGGCCGTAGCCCGTGAAGAACGTGCGCCACGTGAAGAACGCGCACCGCGCGCGCCTCGCGCCCCACGTGAAGATCGCAAGCCCCGTGGCGAGCGTGAAGAACGTGTACGTGAACTGCGCGAGCCACTGGACGCCGCTCCAGCCGTGGCAGCCGCTGGCGCTGTTGCAGTGGATACCGCGACTGAAGAACGCCCGGCCCGCCAGCCCCGTGAAGAACGCGCCCCACGCCCACCGCGTGAAGAGCGTCAACCACGTGCCGAGCAAGCTGCCGCCGCCAGTGAAGAAGAACTGCTGACCAACGACGAACAGCCACAGGAAGATGGCCAGGACAACGCCGAAGGCGATCGTCCACGCCGCCGCTCCCGTGGCCAGCGTCGTCGCAGCAACCGTCGCGAGCGTCAACGTGACGCCAACGGCAACGTGATCGAAGGCTCGGAAGAGACCGGCGAAGCCACTGAAGAAGCTGCCAACAACGAGCCAACCAGCACCGAACTGGCTGCTGGCCTGGCCGTTACCGCAGCGGTTGCCAGCTCGGTCATCAGCGCTCCTGCCGAAGCCGAAGCCAACCAGCAGGCCGAACGTGCCACCGCTGCCGTGCAGGAAACTGCCGTGGTCGAAGCGCCAGTTGTGGAAGCCACCACCGTGGTCGAAGCACCTGCCGCTCCAGAAGTGGAAGTTGCTCCAGTTCACGAAGCCCAGCCTGAAGCCGAAGTAGTGGCTGCACCTGCGCTCGTGGTTGAGCCACAGCCTGTGGTTGAAGCGGTTGTCGAAGCGCCAGTTGCCGAACCAACCCCGGAAGTGCGTGAAGTTCGCGAAGAACAGACCGCCTTCCAGTGGACTGCCGAGCCAGCCGTCGTCGCCGAAGCACCAGCCCCGGCACCGGTAGAGGAAGCGCCAGCACCTGTCGCCGAACCTGCGGTGGTTGCAGAACCAGTCGTGGTTGCCGAGCCGGCTCCGGTGGTGGTGGAAACCCCAGTCGTAGCCGAAGTGGTCGCCCCAGTGGTTGAAACCCCTGCCAGCGCCCTCACCGAAAACGGCCGTGCGCCTAACGACCCGCGTGAAGTGCGTCGTCGCAAGCGTGAAGCCGAGCGTCTGCAGAAAGAAGCCGAAGCAGCAGCGGCGGCGGCCCCGGCCGTAGTCGAGGCAGTTGCGCAAGCACCGGCCATCGAAGCTGAAGTTGAGCACACTGCCCCGGTCATCGACGAGAACCTGCGTTCCGTTGAAGAAGTGGTAGAGCACAACCCAAAAGCCCTGGAAGAAGAGCACGAGCCTAAACCCCTCGCCTGATTCCAACGGCAACTAAAAAGCCCCGCCTGAGCAATCAGGCGGGGCTTTTTTATGCGCTCCATTCAACGACAGAGATCATGTGTGGGGGCTTACCCGCGATGGCCATAGGTATCTACACAACTTTGCCGCAACGCCTAAATCCAGGCAGATAGCGCAGTTGTGGCGAGCGGGCTTGTCGGAACGCCGCATCGCCCGCTCGCCACAGGAGAGTTCGTCAGTTTCTGAAAGTTGTGTAGATACCTATGCCGCGATGGCGGTAGAGAGAGGCGCGGTGAGCTTGAGGCCGC
>NZ_JAAQWU010000036.1:0-27298 GCF_012985695.1 Pseudomonas sp. WS 5027
GCTGCGAAGCAGCCCCAATAAGCCGAATGCGTTGTACCAGATACACCGCAGCGGCTGGTTTTGGGGCTGCTTCGCAGCCCAGCGCGGGGCAAGCCCGCTCGCCACGGGGGCGTCAGTTTCTGAAAGTTGTGTAGATACCTATGCGCATCGCAGGCAAGCCAGCTCCCACATTTTGATTGGTGAATACAGTCAAATGTGGGAGCTGGCTTGCCTGCGATGGCGCCCGTCCAAACAATACATCCTCAACTCTCCTGCGCTCGGTAAGCCCCCGGCGTCACCCCCGTCCATTTCTTGAACGCCCGGTGAAACGCCGAAGGCTCGGAAAACCCCAACTGCTCGGCAATTTCCTGCAACGACAAATCCGCCCGCCCCAGATGAAAAATCGCAATATCCCGACGCAGTTCATCCTTGAGTGCCTGGAAGCTGGTGCCTTCCTCACGCAAATGCCGGCGCAGGGTCTGCGGGCTGATATGCAGGTGCTGCGCCACGGCTTCCAGGTCTGGCCAGGGCGTGCGGTCGCGGCTTAACAGGCGACGCAACTGGCTGCTCAGGCTGTCGCCTTCGTCTGGCCGGGATAGCAGGTCGGCGGGGGAGCGTTCGAGGAAATGCTTGAGGGTGCGCTCGTCTTGCAGCAGCGCCAGGCTCAGGTAGCGGCTATGGAACACCAGGCTGCTGCTGGCTGCGCTGAACACCAGGGGGCAAGGGAACAGCAGGTCGTATTCGCTGGCATGGGCCGGCGCCGGGTAGCTGAAAGTCGCTTGCTCCAGGCGGATACGCTGGCCAATCAACCAACTGCCGAGGCGATGCCAGATCACCAGCAGGGACTCGCTCAAGAAGTGATCCGGGTCCCACAGTTGTGAGTCATCCAGGCTCAAGCGTGCCATATAGCCTTCACGGCTCAGGCGCCAACGCGGCCCGTGGGGGAACAGGCCGTAGAACAACAGGCCGCGCTCCAGCGCCTTCTCCAGGGTGCGGCAGTGAATCAGCGCGTGGCACATCATGGCGAAGGTTCCACGCTTGCTCGGTCCATCGGCGAAGCCCAGGTACTCGTCATCCAGGGCCAGCCACAGACTCTGCAATAGTTGCGTGAACTGCTCCGGCGCGATGCGTGCGCGGGGCTCTGCCAGCAATTGCGGGGTAATGCCCAGTTGCTGCAACAGCGTCGAGCAGTCGTAGCCGGCCCGGTGCGCACCGCCCAAGGCAGCGCGGGCGTAATGACTGGCGATGGTGCGTTCGCGCATGCAGGGGCCTCGTCCATTGAGTGGCCGATGGTAGCCATCATGTCTGGGGTGGACAAGGCGGATATCCGCCAAATTGTAGGACGAGATTGGGATGTTGGGCGGATATCCGCCACCTCTAGCAACCCCTGAAACAGCCTTGGATTGCCGTCAGCCCCCATGACCCAAGGGCTCCAGGGCTTTTAAGGAAAGTGGCACGCCGTTTGCGATAAGGAGTACAGACCTGCCAGCCAGCAGTTCGCCAAAACAAATCCCTCCAGTGCAGGAGGGTTCGCAATTCAAGTGTCGTGGGCAATGGCGGATATTTGCCCCACGGGACTCTTGAGGAAACTTTGCAATGACGACTCGTCAGCCGTTCTACAAAACCCTGTACTTCCAGGTAATCGTTGCCATCGTTATCGGTATCCTGCTCGGTCACTTCTACCCGCAGACCGGTGTGGCCCTCAAGCCGCTGGGTGACGGCTTTATCAAGCTGATCAAAATGGTCATCGCCCCGATCATCTTCTGTACCGTGGTCAGCGGCATCGCTGGCATGCAGAGCATGAAGTCGGTGGGCAAGACTGGCGGCTACGCGCTGCTGTACTTTGAAATCGTCTCCACCATCGCCCTGCTGATCGGCCTGGTAGTGGTCAACGTGGTGCAGCCAGGCGCTGGCATGCACATCGACGTTGCGACCCTGGACGCTTCGAAAGTCGCAGCCTACGTTACTGCCGGTAAAGACCAGAGCATCGTCGGCTTTATCCTCAACGTGATCCCGAACACCATCGTCGGCGCCTTCGCCAACGGCGATATCCTGCAAGTGCTGATGTTCTCGGTGATCTTCGGTTTCGCCCTGCATCGCCTGGGTGCCTACGGCAAGCCGGTGCTGGACTTCATCGATCGCTTCGCCCACGTGATGTTCAACATCATCAACATGATCATGAAGCTCGCGCCAATCGGTGCCCTGGGTGCCATGGCGTTCACCATCGGTGCCTACGGTGTTGGCTCGCTGGTGCAACTGGGCCAGTTGATGATCTGCTTCTACATCACCTGCATCCTGTTCGTGCTGGTAGTGCTGGGTGGCATCTGCCGCGCCCACGGCTTCAGCGTCCTGAAACTGGTGCGCTACATCCGTGAAGAACTGCTGATCGTACTGGGTACTTCCTCCTCTGAATCCGCACTGCCACGCATGCTGATCAAGATGGAACGCCTGGGCGCGAAGAAATCGGTGGTTGGCCTGGTTATCCCGACTGGCTACTCCTTCAACCTCGACGGTACTTCGATCTACCTGACCATGGCTGCCGTGTTCATCGCCCAGGCGACTGACACCCACATGGACATCACCCACCAGATCACCCTGTTGCTGGTGCTGTTGCTGTCTTCCAAAGGCGCTGCTGGCGTGACGGGCAGTGGTTTCATCGTACTGGCCGCGACCCTGTCGGCTGTTGGCCACCTGCCGGTTGCCGGCCTGGCGCTGATCCTCGGTATCGACCGCTTCATGTCCGAAGCTCGTGCTCTGACCAACCTGGTCGGTAACGCCGTAGCGACCATCGTCGTCGCCAAGTGGGTCAAGGAACTGGACACCGACAAGCTGCAAAGCGAGCTGGCTTCCGGCGGTACCGGTATCTCCGAAACCCGCGAACTGGATGACCTGGGCGTAGCCGAAGGCCCGGCTCCAGCGATCAAGTAAACGCTCAAGCACACTAAAAAAACCCATCTTCGGATGGGTTTTTTTATGGGCGGGCGAGCACAACGGTCATTGTCGATGATGGTTACGGTAATTGCCGCTGGCGCCCAAGGCTGACTACTCTGTGCCCCATCGAACTGGAATCGGAGCTCCCATGTCAGGCCCCTTGGCGTCCCTCAAAGTGCTGGATTTCTCAACCTTGTTGCCGGGGCCTTTCGCCTCGCTGCTGTTGGCGGACATGGGCGCCGAGGTACTGCGCATCGAGTCCCCCACGCGCATGGACCTGCTGCGGGTGTTGCCGCCCCACGACCGTGGTGTGTCGGCCAGCCATGCCTACCTCAACCGCAACAAGCGCAGCCTGGCCCTGGACCTCAAGCAGCCCGAGGCGCTGGAGATCGTGCGGCAATTGGTGGCCGACTACGACATTGTGCTGGAGCAGTTCCGCCCCGGGGTCATGGAACGCCTGGGGTTGGGGTATGAAGCGCTGAAGGCGATCAACCCGAAGCTGATCTACGTGTCCATCACCGGCTACGGTCAGACCGGGCCCTACCGGGATCGCGCCGGGCATGACATCAACTACCTGGCGCTCTGCGGCGTGGCCAGCTACACAGGCCGCGAGGACAGCGGTCCGTTGCCCCTCGGCGTGCAATTGGCCGATGTGGGCGGTGGCTCGTTGCACGCCGTGGTCGGCCTGCTCGCGGCGGTGATTGCGCGCCAGCACAGCGGGGTGGGCCAGTACCTGGATGTAAGCATGACCGACTGCGCCTTCAGCCTCAACGCCATGGCCGGCGCGGCCTACCTGGCCTGTGGCGTGGAGCCTGGGCGCGAAGACCAGGTACTCAACGGCGGCAGTTTCTACGATTACTACCGCTCGCGGGACGGACGCTGGCTGTCGGTGGGAAGCCTGGAACCAGGATTCATGCAGCAGCTGTGTGGCGCGCTGGGGCGCCCGGAGCTGGCGGCCCTGGGGTTGTCGCCCAAGCCCGAGCAGCAAAAGGCACTCAAGCAGGCATTGCAGGTGGAGTTTGAACGGCACAGTTTTGAGGAGCTGTGTGCGTTGTTCGCTGGCTTGGACGCTTGCGTGGAACCGGTACTCAGCTTGGGCGAAGCCCTTGAGCACCCGCAGTTACAGGCCCGGGAGCTGGTGAGCCAGGTACCCCGTGGGGATGGTTCGCTTCAGGCGCAGATGGCGTGCCCGCTGAAGTTTTCCGAGGGGTTGCCGGCGCCTAGGCATATCGGGGCAGCGGTGGGGGCGCACAGTGATGAGGTGTTGGGGGAGTTGGGTTTCAGTCTTCAGCGGATTGCCGAACTGCGGGGTGCCAAGGTCGTAGGATAGTGGCTGTTTGGGCTCCTTCGCGAGCAAGCCCGCTCCCACATTCTGAATGTATTCACAAATCAAAATGTGGGAGCGGGCTTGCCCGCGAAGGGGCCAGAACAGGCACCCCAAAACCTCACTCCACCCGCGTTTCCCCAGTAAACACCAACGTCTCCCGACACCGGCGGCACAAATACCGCCGCCCCTGTTTCACCAACCCATGGCGCTGGGCCGAGAACGGAAAGTCACTGTCGGCACACGGACACCGGTAGATATAGCGGGTCACCCGCCGGCGCTGAATCTCATAGGTATGGCAACGATCAGGCGGCAATTCGTAGACCCCGCGCATGATCAGTTGCCATTCCTCGCCATGGGGCTGGATGCGCTCGCCGAACAATTGGTGGGCGATCAGGTGCGCCACTTCGTGGGCCACCGTCTGTTTGAGGAAGTGCTGGCTGTTTTCTCGGTACAACTGGGGGTTGAAGCGCAGCAGGTTCTCGTGCAAATGCGCGACACCGGCTTTCTGCCCACGTAGCTTGAGGCTGACCTGGGGGCGTTTGAAACTTCGTTTGAAAAAGGATTCGGCTTGCAGGAAACAATCTTCGACGCGGGTATTGAGTTGCTCGGGCATGCTGTACATATCTCCAGAGATGTCCAGTATGCCGCATCCAAGGGTGTTTCCGAATCTGTCAGGCGCCGAATGGTCATGCATAACGCACAAAGCCACCTTGCGGTGGCTTTTCCTGCGATTGAACGCTGGTCAGTTGGTATAGATCGGCCCTACGCCCAGGCCCCAGACAATCACGGTAAAGGCCATGATCGCCACAAGTACCACCAGGCCTACCGCCAGCACCGAGCTGGAAAACAGGAAGCCTTCGTCCGGGTCGATGCTCATGAAGGTCGGCAACCCCACATATAGCAGGTAGACGGTGTAGCAAATCGCCGCCGTGCCCACGACCATGCCCAGCCACATATGCGGATACAGCGCCGCCAGCCCGCCGATAAACAGCGGCGTGGCGGTGTAGGTGGCGAACGCGACGCAGCGCGCCATGCTCGGATTGGCGTCATAGGTGCGCGCCATCCAGTGAATGAAGGCGCCCATCACCGCAACGCCGCCGAGCATCGCCAGGTACGACATGATGGTCATCCACAACGCACTTTCCTGGGTCAGCATGACCGGGGAGCGATTGCCGATGACCCAGCCGACCTGGGTGGTGCCGATAAAAGCTGATACGGCGGGAATCGCCGCGAGAATCAGCGTGTGAGTGAGGTACATGTGGCCGATGCTTTCTTCTTTATCGCCACGAATTTCCCGCCATTCCTGGTCGGGATGGGTGAAAAGCCCCACGACGTGATGGATCATGCCAGTCACTCCTGTCGTTATTACCATCGCCCCCCAAGCGGAGCGCCCGCCGGCCAAGTGGCCTGAAAGGTCTGGATATGTGTGCGACCTTATGTCGCAGTATAGGAAGTGATGACCGGAAAAAGTGTGGGGCTTTAGAGCAAATTGCGCTGTAAACACTGGGCTTAATCGCGCCTGGGTCTGTGGCGTGGAATGCAGGCCCCCCACATTGGAACTCGCTGCTCCATACCGCTAAAATACCCGGCTTTTCGTCACACACCTTTTCGCGGATCCAAGCGCCATGGGCACCCTTACCGTCAATCAGAATAAACTGCAAAAACGCCTGCGACGCCTGGCCGGTGAGGCTGTCGCTGACTTCAACATGATCGAGGAGGGCGACAAGGTCATGGTCTGCCTGTCCGGCGGCAAGGACAGCTACACCATGCTGGACGTGCTGATGCACTTGCAGAAGGTCGCGCCGATCAAGTTCGACATAGTCGCGGTCAATATGGACCAGAAGCAGCCCGGGTTCCCCGAGGATGTGCTGCCGGCCTACCTCAAGGCCTTGGGCGTCGAGTACCACATTGTCGAGAAAGACACCTATTCGGTGGTCAAGGAACTGATCCCGGAGGGCAAGACTACCTGCTCGCTGTGCTCGCGCCTGCGCCGTGGCACCCTGTACACCTTCGCCGATGAAATTGGCGCAACCAAGATGGCCCTGGGTCATCACCGCGATGACATCGTCGAGACCTTCTTCCTCAACATGTTCTTCAACGGCTCCCTCAAGGCCATGCCGCCCAAGCTGCGCGCCGATGACGGGCGCAACGTCGTGATCCGCCCGCTGGCGTATTGCAACGAGAAGGACATCCAGGCCTACTCCGACTTCAAGCAGTTCCCGATCATCCCCTGCAACCTCTGCGGCTCCCAGGAGAACCTGCAGCGCCAGGTGGTCAAGGACATGCTCCAGGAGTGGGAGCGCAAGACGCCGGGGCGTAGCGAAAGCATCTTCCGCAGCCTGCAGAATGTGATTCCGTCGCAACTGGCCGACCGCAACCTGTTCGACTTCACCAGCCTGCGTATCGATGAAACCGCCGCTTCGCGCTTCGTCAACATTGTGAACCTCTGAGCCTTTTCCAGGCTCTGACAGACGGCGCTCATGGGCGCCGTTTTCATTTCAACCCGTAGGAGAGGGCATGCGCGATTACAAATGGCTGCACGAATACTGTCTGAACCGCTTTGGTTCGGCGGCCGAGCTGGAAGCCCACCTGCCTGTGCCCAAGACGTCGGCGCAATTGCGCCAGATCAGCGACGACCGCTACCTGTCGACCCTGTCGCTGCGGGTGTTTCGCGCAGGGCTCAAGCACAGTGTGGTGGACGCCAAGTGGCCGGCGTTCGAGCAGGTGTTCTTCGGCTTTGACCCGGAAAAAGTCGTGTTGATGGGGGCCGAGCACCTTGAGCGCCTGATGCAGGACACGCGGATCATCCGCCACCTGGGCAAGCTCAAGAGCGTGCCGCGCAATGCGCAGATGATTCTCGACGTGGCGCAGGAAAAAGGCAGCTTCGGCGCGCTGATCGCCGATTGGCCGGTGACCGATATCGTCGGCTTGTGGAAGTACCTGAGCAAACACGGTCACCAGTTGGGCGGTCTGTCAGCGCCGCGCTTCTTGCGCATGGTGGGCAAGGACACGTTTGTGCCGAGCTATGACGTGGTCGCGGCGCTCAATGCGCAGAAGATTGTCGACAAGGCCCCCACAAGCCTGCGGGACCTGGCGACGGTGCAGGCGGCGTTCAACCAGTGGCACGCCGAAAGTGGGTGGCCTATGTGCCAGTTGTCGATGATGTTGGCGTTTACCGTCAACCATTGACCTGTAGGAGCGAGCTTGCTCGCGAAAAACCTGAGGGCGCCGCGTGCATTCTGAATGCCCGCGTCATCGTTAACGTTTTTCGCGAGCAAGCTCGCTCCTACATGGCCAATCGCCGATTGAGCTGGGACCGCCAGCGCACGTACAGCAGCGCCGTGCAGAACACTGCCAGGCTCGCCAGCATCTCCAGCACGCCAAACCACTGGCGATTCGGGTCATAGGCCGCCAGGGCGCCCTTGATGAAGTACAGGTTCACCACAAAACACATCCACGAATGCCCGCGCGCACTGCCCATAAGCATGCCGGGCGCGAGGATCAGCAGCGGCACCAGTTCGATCAGCAAGATCACCCAGGGCCGGGCGCCATGCAGGTCGGCGAGCAGCAGGTAGTAAACGCAAAGCAGGCCTACCAGGCCAAAAAACGCCAGCAGGCTCAAGGCCCGTGCCACCTTGACCCGGGGTTCCAGCCAGGCCTGGGCCGGCAGGACTTTAGGCTTCTTGGCCACGGCCACTCTCCAGTTTTGCCGCAGTCTTCGCCAGACGCAGGCCCAGGGCGCGGCACAGGGCGATTTCATGGGGATCCAGGGCGCGCTTGCCATCGGCGCCGGAATGGTGGCTGGCACCGTAGGGCGTACCGCCGCCTTGGGTGTCGAGCAAGGCCTGTTCGCTGTAGGGCAGGCCGGTGATCAGCATGCCGTGGTGCAGCAGTGGCAGCAGCATCGACATCAAAGTGGTTTCCTGGCCGCCGTGCAGGCTGGCGGTCGAGGTGAAGACCCCAGCCGGCTTGCCGACGAGTGCCCCGGTCAGCCACAGGTTGCTGGTGCCGTCGAGAAAGTACTTCAGCGGCGCCGCCATGTTGCCAAAGCGCGTCGGGCTGCCCAGGGCCAGGCCCGCGCAGTTCTTCAGGTCGTCGAGGCTGGCATACAGCGCACC
The DNA here is from genome assembly GCF_012985695.1 of Pseudomonas sp. WS 5027. Classification (NCBI taxonomy): domain Bacteria; kingdom Pseudomonadati; phylum Pseudomonadota; class Gammaproteobacteria; order Pseudomonadales; family Pseudomonadaceae; genus Pseudomonas; species Pseudomonas sp. WS 5027. The sequence goes on from NZ_JAAQWU010000036.1 coordinate 8,356, forward strand.
TTCGGCCGGGATGCTCGGGGCGACGGCTTCGCATTCGCTGGAGATTGCCGGCACGGTGCGCAGGCGCGCTTCCAGGCCGCCTTGCTCGATGCCCCGGGCAATCTGCCGGGCCATTTCGCTGACCGAGCCGTTGCGGCTGTAATACAGCACCAGGACGTAGGGCGCGCTCACGGCAGGATCTCCAGGATATTTTCCGGCGGGCGGCCAATCACGGCCTTGTCGGCGGTGGCCAGGATCGGTCGCTCCATCAACTTGGGATGGGCGGCGATGGCGGCTATCAACTGCTCCTCGCTGAGGCTGGCGTCGGCCAGGTCGAGGGTCTTGTATTCGTCTTCGCCGGTGCGCAGCAATTGCCGGGCGCTGATCCCCAGTTTGCCGAGCAGCGCTTCAAGCTGCGCGGCGTCCAGCGGGGTCTCCAGGTAGCGCACGACGTTGGGCGTCAGGCCACGGGCTTCTAGCAGTTCGAGCGCACCGCGGGATTTCGAGCAGCGCGGGTTGTGATAAAGCGTCAGATCGGTCATGTGCGGGTCGCATCTTGCGTAAGGTGGCGGGTATTCTACCTGCGCTGCGGCTTGTCCTTAAACCGTAAGAGGCGATCGGCCGCAGCCCACGTTCATTTTTGCTAAGGATTACCCCATGACACGGCGACTGATAGGCGCACTGGCAGTTATCACCACACTCCTGCTCAGCGGCTGCGGCAATGATTATGGCGTCGACCAATACGGCCAGAAAGTCGCGTCCGAACGCGTCGACAAGCAATGGCTGGTGGTCAATTACTGGGCCGAGTGGTGTGGCCCGTGCCGCATCGAAATCCCCGAGCTCAACGCCCTGGCCGAGCAGCTCAAAGGCCAGCCGGTGAGCGTGTTTGGCGTCAACTTCGACAATGTGCAGGGTGAAGAGCTCAAGAGCGCCAGCGAGAAGCTGGGCATCAAGTTCACCGTATTGGCACAGAATCCCGAGGCGATTTTTGATATCCCGCGCAGCGAAGCGTTGCCGGTGACCTACATCATCGATGACAAGGGCAAGGTGCGGGCGCAGATGTTGGGTGAGCAGACGGCGGAAGGTGTAATGGCCAAACTCAAAGAGTTGCGCGGCTGAATCCTCGCGATCTCTGTAGGAGCGAGCTCGCGAAGAACTCACAGACGCCGCGTTCATCCTGGATGCACGCGTTTTCGTTGACGTTCTTCGCGAGCAGGCTCGCTCCTACAGGAGTTGGGTCAGCCTTCTTCCAGCCACAAGCGCAGTGGCTTGCCCTCGGCAGGCCAGAAACGGGTTTGCTCGATGGGTGAAATATCCCAGCGCTGCACCGTCTCCAGGGCCTTGAAGAAGCGGTGCTCCTGCTCCATCAGGGCTTCTGCACACAGCTTGCGGGTACTGCCGATCTTGCCGAAGCTGAGTTTGTCACCGTCCAGGCTGTACGGCGCGAACCAGTGGTTGCAGCCGCCATTGCCATAGGCCCGGCCATCGGCGCCGAGGGTCACGGTCAGGTGGGCGTAGTCCATCAGGGGCCGCTCGCCGATCCATTCCACGATGTAGCTGTGATCCTGCTTGAGCTTGACCTCATCGCTGGCGCAGCCGGCGAGGCCGACACCCAGCGCTGCGACCATCAGCAGGCTCTTCATGGCGCAGCCTTCTGGCATTTTGGGCAGCGATGCTTGTCGCCGACCGTGGCCCAGCCCAACTCGGCAATGCGCGCAGTAGCGGCCGGTTGCAGCGGTTCCTTGGTCAGCTTGGTTTCCACCGAAAACTCAAATTCCAGCACGGCGTCGCAGCTGTCGCAGTTGACCTTCCAGGTGTGAATTTCCAGCTCGCCGAACTTCGGCCCTTGCGCCATGGCGACCCATTGCCCGGCTGGGCGGATGGAGTAGCGCGCATCGCCTTCGACGGTCAGGCGCATCGACAGGGTCTTGCTGCCGCGCAAGGTGACGATCAGCACGTCGCCATGCTTGATCGAGCCACCATTGCCGGTGACTTGGTAACGACCCGGCACCAGGGCGCGGCATTCGATCAGGGTGTGTTGTGGGCTCAGCAAACTGAAGCGGAAATCGTGTTCGGCCATGGATCCTCCAAATAGGCGCGGCATCCTATCACGCTCGCCTGTTCACCATGTGCGCGGTATGTGACCGTTGATCATCCGTGCACCAGGTTTTGCGGTTGACCGCTGGCCCAGGCCTGGATGTTGGCCAGGGTGGTCCCGGCAATCGCCGCCAGCGCCTCGCGGGTGAGGAATGCCTGGTGCGCGGTGATGATCACATTGGGGAAGGTCAGCAGGCGCGCCAGCACGTCGTCCTGCAACGGCAGGTCCGAGCGGTCCTCAAAAAACAGCTGGGCTTCTTCCTCGTACACATCCAGGCCCAGGTAGCCCAATTGCCCGTCCTTGAGCGCTTCGATCAGCGCCGGAGTATCCACCAGGCCGCCGCGCCCGGTATTGATCAGCATCGCCCCCGGCTGCATATGGGCCAGGGATTGAGCATTGATCAGGTGCTTGCTGTCGGCGGTCAGTGGGCAGTGCAGGCTGATGATCTGCGCTTCGGCCAACAACTGGGGCAGGTCGACATAGCGTGCGCCGAGGGCTTCGACCTGCGGATTGGGATAGGGGTCGTAGGCCAGCAATGAGCAGCCAAATCCGGCCATGATCTTGGCGAAAGTCGCGCCGATCTGCCCGGTGCCCACCACGCCAACGGTCTTGCCCACCAGGTCGAAACCGGTCAGGCCGTGCAGGCTGAAGTCGCCGTCGCGGGTGCGGTTGTAGGCGCGATGCAGGCGGCGGTTGAGGGCCAGCACCAGGGCCACCGCATGTTCGGCCACGGCGTGTGGCGAGTAGGCGGGGACGCGCACGATGGTCAGGCCCAGGCGTTTGGCGGCGGCCAGGTCCACATGGTTGTAGCCGGCCGAGCGCAGGGCAATCAATTGCGTGCCTCCGGCGGCCAGGTGTTCGAGCACCGGGGCGCTGAGGTCGTCGTTGATAAAGGCACAGACCACTTCGTGCTGGTCGGCCAGGGCCACGGTGTCGAGGTTCAGGCGTGCCGGTTGGAATTGCAGCGCCATGCCTTGGGGCAACGGTTCGGCGAGAAAGCTGTCACGGTCATAGGTCTGGCTGCTGAAGAGGATGATGCGCATCAAGGGGCTTCCTGCAAGATAGCGTGTGGTACCTGTAGGCGCTGGCAAACCGTGGCCTACAGGTATGTTGCCCGTCTTGGGTGGTTGGCGTGTTGTCCTGTGTCAGGCGTTGACCCGGGCTTCGCTGGCAAGGCGGGTAATGGCCATGTCCAGCTCATCGAGGGCGGCCATGGCCTTGGCGTCATCTTGCTTGAGCAAGGTTTCGGCGCGCTGGCAGGCGGCGCGTAATTGCGGTACGCCGCAGTAGCGAGTGGCGCCGTGCAGACGGTGGACCCGTTCGATCAGCGCGTTATTGTCGTTGGCTTCGCGGGCGATACAGACCGCCTCGCGGTCGGCTTCCAGGGATGCCAGCAGCATGGCCAGCATGTCGGCGGCCAAGTCTGCCTTGCCGGCCGCCAGGCGCAGGCCTTCGTCATGGTCCAGCACTGGCAGTTGGGCGGCGGGGCCGTGGCCTTCGACTACACGTTCCGGACCTTGATTGCGCAAGGCAAGGCCGGTCCATTTCAGCACCACTTGGGCCAGTTGCCGCTCGCTGATGGGCTTGGTCAGGTAGTCATCCATGCCGCTTTGCAGGAGGGCACGCTTTTCATTGGCCATGGCATGGGCCGTCAGCGCGACGATAGGCAGTGGCGTGCCGTGGCGCTCGCTTTCCCACTGGCGAATCGCCTCGGTGCTCTGGCGCCCGTCCATGCCGGGCATCTGTACATCCATCAGCACCAGGTCGAAGGCTTCTTTTTTCACCGCTTCGATGGCGCTATAGCCACTTTCCACGGCCTGGACCTTGGCGCCCATGTCTTCGAGCAGGGTTTGTACCAGCAACAGGTTGGCCGGATTGTCGTCGACACACAGCACCCGTGGCGCGCGGCTGGACAACGGCTCCCCCGGCTCGCTGCGCAACGGCCGCGGGCTGATCAGGTCGGACAGTGCCCGGCGCAATTTGCGGGTGCAGGCCGGCTTGGCCTGCAACTGGCTATTGGGGTTGGGCACCGAGAGGTTGAACAGCATCTGCTCGGTGGTCGGGCACAGCACCAGGACTTTGCAGCCCAGGTGTTCGAGGTCCCACAGGTGTTGGTTGAGGCGTTCCGGCGGAATATCGTTGGCGGTGATGCCCAAAACCGCCAGGTCGATGGCATGTTCGGTCTGGTGCGCGCTGGTGATGCCGTTGGTGAGGTTCTCCAGGCTGTTGAACGGCGTGACCTCCAGGCCACAGTCTTCCAACTGGTGTTGCAGGGCCTGGCGTGCCAGTTCGTGATTCTCCAGCACCGCCACGCGCCGGCCCAACAGCGGTGGGGCGGGCAGGTCTTCGATATCGTCGCGGGTCTTGGGCAGGTTGAGGCTGATCCAAAACTCCGAACCTTCGCCTGGGGTGCTGTCGACGCCGATTTCGCCGCCCATCTGTTCGATCAGGCGCTTGGAGATCACCAGGCCCAACCCCGTGCCGCCGGGTTGGCGCGACAGCGAGTTATCGGCCTGGCTGAAGGCCTGGAACAGGGCGCGTACATCCTGGTTGGACAGGCCGATGCCGGTGTCCTGCACGCTGATGCGCAGTTGCACGCTGTCTTCCTGCTCGTCTTCGAGCATGGCCCGGGCCACGATAGTGCCCTCGCGGGTGAACTTGATGGCATTGCTGACCAGGTTGGTGAGGATCTGCTTGAGACGCAACGGGTCGCCCACCAGGGACAGGGGGGTATCGCGGTAGACCAGGCTGACCAGCTCCAGCTGTTTGGCGTGGGCGGCCGGGGCGAGGATGGTCAAGGTGTCTTGCAACAGGTCACGCAGGTTGAACGGAATGTTATCGAGCACCAGCTTGCCGGCTTCGATTTTCGAGAAGTCGAGAATTTCGTTGATGATACCCAGCAGGTTGTCGGCGGATTTTTCGATGGTGCCCAGGTAATCCAACTGACGGGGCGAGAGCTCGCTTTTCTGCAGCAGGTGGGTGAAACCGAGGATGCCGTTGAGTGGCGTGCGGATTTCATGGCTCATATTGGCCAGGAACTCCGACTTGATGCGGCTGGCTTCCAGGGCTTCCTTGCGGGCCAGGTCCAGCTCGATATTCTGGATCTCGATGGTTTCCAGGTTCTGGCGCACATCTTCGGTGGCCTGGTCGATGCTGTGTTGCAGTTCTTCCTGGGCGTTTTGCAGGGTTTCGGCCATGCGGTTGATACCGGACGCCAATTGATCCAGCTCCTGGCTGCCCAACGGCGGCAAACGGGTTTCCAGGTTGCCATCCTTGAGCTGCGCCACCGCTTGCTTGATCTGCCCGATGGGTGAGTTGATCGTGCGGCTGATGCGCAAGGCCAGGGCCGCGGTGCAAATCAGGCCGATGGCGATCAACAGGAGGCTGGCGAACAGGCTGCGATAGCCGCGTAGCAGCATGCCGTTGTGGGACAGTTCCAGCTCGACCCAGCCCAGCAGACGGTCGGCTTCGTCGGGAATCAGTTCACCGGCGAGGTTGCGATGGCGGCCGAACACGGGCAGCAGGTAGCGAGTGGCGTCATTGCCTGTGCGTTGCAACAGGTGTGAGCTGTTGCCAATGGGCGGTGGGTTAAGCATGGTCGGGCCGGCATGGGCCAGGGACGAGCGGTCGGGCGCCAGGAAGGATACGGCTCGCACATCGACTTGTTCCAGGGACTGGGTCGCGATGCGCTCCAGCAGATCGGTGTTCTTGCTGCCCAGTGCCGGTGCCACCAGCGGCGCCAGCTGTTCGGCGATCATCTCGCCGCGATTGAGCAGTTGGGTTTGCAGGTCCGAAAGCTGCATCCAGGTGAAATAGCCGCCCAACAGCAATGCCATCAGGCTGGTAGGCAACAAGGTCAGCAACAGTACGCGGCCTTTTATCCCCATTCTTCTTAGCACGCCACTCTCCCGCTACCACACTGATGTCGACATTCTTCGCAGGCATCCGGCCCGCGCCACCTGCGCAGTGTAGCCATATGAGGGGCTTGGAATCTTGCAAAAAATGCTTGAGAGGGCGATGGCGGGATTATTGAGCAGCAGTAACGGCGGGTATCGCTGCCTCCCTGACGTCAAAGCGCACGCGTACTTCGGTAGGCGCTGGCTTGCCCGCGATGGCCATAGGTATCTACACAACTTTGCCGCAACGCCTAAATCCAGGCAGATAGCGCCGTTGTGGCGAGCGGGCTTGTCCCGCGCTGGGCTGCGAAGCAGCCCTAGTAAGCCGAATGCGGTGTATCAGATACACTGTAGCGGCTGGTTTTGGGGCTGCTTCGCAGCCCAGCGCGGGGCAAGCCCGCTCGCCACGGGGGAGTTCGTCAGTTTCTGAAAGTTGTGTAGATAACTATGCCGCGATGGCGCCAGCCGGGACATCTCTGCTCCTGAACTGAGGGGCCGCCTTCTATCGATTACGCTGCTGGCGCTTTTTCCATTGATGACCCACCCACCACCGCCAATACACCATCGTCAGGCAATACGCCAACGCGCCCAGTACCAACCCCATCACCACCGAACCCAGCAGAAAGGGCTGCCACATGGTCGACAGTTGCCCGCTGATCCACTCCCAGGTCAGTTCATCGGGCAGGGTGCGCGGCGGGATGTTCATCAGCCAGGTGCCGGTCATGTAGGTGCAGAAGAACACCACCGGCATGGTAATTGGATTGGTCAGCCACACCAGGCTCACGGCGATGGGCATATTGCCGCGCACAGAGATGGCGAGGACGGCTGCCAGCAGCATCTGCAAGGGGATGGGAATGAAGGCGGCAAACAGGCCGACAGCCATGGCCCGGGCAACCGAGTGACGATTGAGGTGCCAGAGGTTGGGGTCATGGAGCAGCGTACCGAGAAAGCGTAAGGACTTGTGTTCCCGAATGCTGGTCGGATCGGGCATGTACCGTTTGAATAAGCGCCGTGGCATAAGGGGTCCAGGTCAGTTCGAGGGGCAAGTATGCCCGTATTCTACGAACGGGAAATTCAGACTTTGTGACAAAAAATAATAGTTCGCCCTGAACCCCTCGGCTAACACTCAATGGGTCACTTTCAAGGAATGATCCATGCGTACAGGGATGTTTGCGCTGGCGTTGGGGCTGCTGGCGTTGCGCCTGCTGCCTGTCTTGCCGCCGGTCGGTTGGTTGCTGGTGTTACCGGTGGTGGCGTTGATGCTGCTGCCGTTTCGTACTTATCCGCTGGCATTTTTCCTGTTGGGCCTGGCATGGGCCTGTTTCAGCGCGCAACGGGCCCTCGACGACCGGCTCATCCCCGCGCTGGACGGCCAGACCCGCTGGCTGGAAGGGCGCGTCAGCGGGCTACCACAGCAGGCCAATGGGGTGGTGCGTTTCGAGCTGAGCGACAGCCGGTCACGTCAGGGCCGGCTGCCCCAGCGCATCCGCGTGAGCTGGCAGGGCGCCCCCCCAGTGCGCAGCGGTGAGCGCTGGCGTTTGGCCGTGACCCTCAAGCGTCCTTCCGGACTACTGAATTTCCATGGCTTCGACCAGGAGGCCTGGCTATTGGCACAGCGTGTGGGGGCGACCGGGTCGGTCAAGGATGGCCAGCGCCTGGCGCCGGCCCGGCATGCCTGGCGCGATGCCGTCCGCCAGCGATTATTGGCAGTCGATGCCCAGGGCCGCGAAGCCGGGCTGGCTGCACTGGTGCTGGGTGACGGCTCCGGCCTGGCCGCCGAGGATTGGCGCATTTTGCAGGCCACCGGCACCGTGCATCTATTAGTGATCTCCGGCCAACATATCGGTCTGTTATCGGGCTTGATCTATGCACTGGTGGCCGGGCTGGCCCGCTACGGCTGCTGGCCCAGGCGCTTGCCCTGGCTGCCTTGGGCATGCGGCCTGGCATTTGCCGCTGCGCTGGCCTATGGCTTGCTGGCCGGTTTTGAAGTGCCGGTGCAGCGGGCCTGTGTGATGGTGGGCCTGGTGCTGCTGTGGCGCTTGCGGTTTCGCCATCTGGGGATCTGGTGGCCACTACTGCTGGCCCTGAATGCGGTATTGATCATCGAACCGCTGGCCAGCCTGCAACCGGGTTTCTGGCTGTCGTTTGCCGCCGTGGGCGTGTTGGTGCTGGCCTTCAGTGGCCGCTTGGGCCCCTGGCGTGCCTGGCAGGCCTGGACCCGTGCCCAATGGCTGATCGCTATTGGCCTGTTTCCGCTGCTGCTGATCCTCGGTCTGCCCATCAGCTTGAGTGCGCCGCTGGCCAATCTGTTTGCCGTGCCGTGGATCAGTCTGCTGGTGCTGCCGTTGGCGCTGGCGGGCACGCTGTTGCTGGCGCTGCCGTGGCTGGGCGGCGGCCTGCTGTGGCTAGCGGGTGGCGCACTGGATTGGCTGTTTACGGCCCTGGCCATGCTGGCCGTGCACGTACCGGCCTGGATGCCTGCCGAGGTGCCTGTCGGCTACTGGTTGCTCAGCTTGCTGGGAGCACTGCTGTTGTTGATGCCCAAGGGCATTCCTTTTCGCCTGCTGGGTTGGCCCATGTTGCTGTTGGCAGTGTTCCCGCCCCGCGAATCGATCCCATTGGGGCAGGTGGCGGTGGAGCAACTGGATGTCGGCCAGGGCCTGTCGATAGTGCTGCGCACCCGCAACCACGTGCTGTTGTATGACGCCGGTCCGCGGCTTGGGGATTTCGACCTCGGTGAGCGCGTGGTACTCCCGGCGCTGCGCAAGCTGGGGGTTAGCCAAGTGGACTTGATGCTGCTCAGTCACGCTGATGCCGATCATGCCGGGGGCGCTGCGGCGGTTGCGCGCGGGTTGCCGGTCAAACGGGTGGTGGGCGGGGAAACCCAGGGGCTGCCGGCGTTCCTTCATACCCAGGCCTGTGTCAGCGGTGAGCAATGGGAGTGGGACGGTGTGCAGTTCCGACTGTGGCAATGGGCGGATGCCAGCAACGGCAACGCGAAGTCGTGCGTGCTGCAAGTCCAGGCCAATGGTGAACGGCTGTTGCTGACCGGCGATATAGACCGCGAGGCCGAGCGGGCCTTGCTCGCCACGCCCCTGGCGGTCGCCACGGATTGGTTGCAAGCGCCCCATCATGGCAGTCGCAGTTCCTCGTCATGGCCGTTTGTCCAGCGAGTCGCCCCCAAGGCTGTGTTGATCTCTCGCGGGCGTGGCAACTCCTTTGGCCATCCGCACCCGCAAGTGCTGGCGCGTTATCGGCATTTTCACAGCGCCATTTATGACAGCGCCGAACAGGGCGCCATCCGCCTGCGCCTGGGGGCTTTCCAGGCGCCGATCATGGCACGCAGCCAGCGTCGTTTCTGGCGCGCGCCTGTCATTGACAGTTACCAAAGGCCGGTGCCTGCGACATGATGGCTGTCGGCGGGCAGGCCCTTCCTCGCCAGCCTATATGCTAAAGTGGCGCACTTTTTCGAGGGGACATTCACTGTGTGGGAATTGGTCAAATCCGGCGGCTGGATGATGTTGCCGATCATTCTGAGCTCCATCGCCGCACTCGGCATCGTTGCCGAACGCCTGTGGACCCTGCGCGCCAGCCGCGTGACCCCTGATCATCTGCTGGGGCAGGTCTGGCGCTGGATCAAGGACAAGCAACTGGACAAGGAAAAACTCAAGGAACTGCGGGCCAATTCCCCCCTGGGCGAGATCCTCGCCGCCGGCCTGGCCAACTCCAAGCACGGTCGCGAGATCATGAAGGAGTGTATTGAAGAGGCCGCCGCCCGGGTTATCCACGAGCTGGAGCGCTATATCAATGCCCTGGGCACCATCGCCGCGATGGCGCCGTTGCTCGGCTTGCTCGGCACTGTGCTGGGCATGATCGATATCTTCAGTGCCTTTACCGGTTCGGGCATGACCACCAACGCCTCGGTATTGGCCGGCGGGATTTCCAAGGCCTTGATCACCACGGCTGCTGGCCTGATGGTGGGTATCCCGGCGGTATTTTTCCACCGCTTCCTGCAGCGCCGCATCGATGAGCTGGTGGTGGGCATGGAGCAGGAGGCGATCAAGCTGGTGGAAGTGGTCCAGGGCGACCGTGACGTCGACCTGGTCGAGGGCAAAGCGTGAAATTTCGCCGAAAACCTCGGGAAACCGTCGATATCAACCTGGCGTCGTTGATCGATGTGGTGTTTATCCTGTTGTTGTTTTTTGTCGTCACCACCACCTTTACCCGGGAGACCCAACTGCGGGTCGAACTGCCGGAAGCCGTTAGCGGCTCGCCGGCCGAAGACCAGCAGCTCAAACAGCTGGATATCACCATCAGCGCCGAAGGGGTGTTTTCGGTGAACAATCAGTTGCTCGAGAAAAACGACGTGGCCAGCGTGATGGATGCGCTGCAGAAGGAGTCCGGCGGTGATACACAAATGCCGCTGTCCATCAGCGCCGATGGCAAGACCCCGCACCAGGCCGTGATCACCGCAATGGATGCTGCCGGCAAGCTGGGTTTCAGCCATTTGCGCATGACCACTGTAGAGGCGGCGGGGCAACCCTGATGGCCTTGTCCGATCGTTTGCTCAAGGCCTGGTACGACGGCCATCCGGCGCTCAAGCTCCTGCAACCGCTGGAGGCGCTCTATCGTCGCGTGGTCAAGCGCAAGCGCGAACGGTTCCTGGCGGGCGAGGGGACAATCTACCAATCACCGGTGCCCATCGTAGTGGTAGGCAATATCACCGTGGGTGGTACGGGCAAGACGCCGTTGATCCTGTGGTTGATCGACCATTGTCAGCGCAGTGGCCTGCGGGTCGGTGTGGTCAGCCGTGGCTACGGGGCCAAGCCGCCGCAGTTGCCGTGGCGGGTGCAAGCCAGTGATAGCGCCCAGGTGGCGGGTGACGAACCCTTGTTGATCGTGCAGCGCAGTGGCGTTCCCCTGGTGATCGACCCTGATCGCAGCCGTGCAGTGCAGGCCCTGCTGGCCAGCGACACCCTGGACCTGATCCTGTCTGACGATGGCCTGCAGCATTACCGCCTGGCCCGTGATCTTGAACTGGTGCTGATTGACAACGCCCGTGGCCTGGGCAATCGCCGCTGCCTGCCCGCCGGGCCGCTGCGCGAACCGATCGAGCGTCTGCGCAGCGTCGATGCGCTGCTATATAACGGTGCCGGGGTTGATCGCGAGGATGGCTTTGCCTTCCGCCTGCTCCCCACCACCCTGGTCAACCTGCTGACCGGCGAGCGCCAGCCACTGGACCATTTTCCGCTGGGCCAGCGGGTGCATGCGGTCGCCGGCATCGGCAACCCGCAACGTTTCTTCAATACCCTTGAAACGCTACACTGGCTGCCAATACCCCATGCGTTTGCCGACCATGCGCCCTACAGCGCCGAGGTCCTGAATTTTACGCCGTCATTGCCGCTGGTCATGACCGAAAAGGACGCGGTGAAGTGCCGCGCCTTTGCCCAGGCACACTGGTGGTACCTTGCAGTCGATGCAGCACCGTCACCGGCGTTTATCGCCTGGTTCGACACGCAACTGATGCGGCTGCTGCCTGCTCGACTTTTGCCTTGAAACGCTTTTATCCAGGAACCCCCCCATGGACACCAAACTGCTCGATATCCTCGCTTGCCCGATCTGCAAAGGCCCGCTTAAGCTCAGCGCCGACAAGACCGAGCTGATCAGCAAAGGCGCTGGCCTTGCGTACCCGATCCGCGACGGCATCCCGGTGATGCTGGAAAGCGAAGCCCGTACCCTGACGACCGACGAGCGCCTGGATAAATGACCACTGCCTTCACTGTTGTCATCCCATCGCGCTACGCCTCCACCCGCCTGCCCGGCAAGCCGCTGCAGATGATCGGCGCCAAGCCGATGATCCAACTGGTTTGGGAACAGGCCTGCAAAAGCAGCGCCCAGCGCGTGGTGGTGGCCACTGATGACCTGCGGATCATCGAGGCCTGCAAGGGTTTTGGCGCCGAAGCGGTGCTGACCCGTGAAGACCACAATTCCGGCACCGACCGCCTGGCGGAAGTCGCCACGCACCTGGGCCTGGCGTCGGACGCCATCGTGGTCAACGTGCAAGGCGACGAGCCGCTGATCCCGCCGTGTGTCATCGACCAGGTCGCTGCCAACCTGGCCGCCCATGCCGAAGCGCGCATGGCGACCCTGGCCGAACCGATCGAAGACATTGAGACCTTGTTCAACCCGAATGTGGTCAAGGTCGTCAGTGACATCAATGGCCTGGCCTTGACCTTCAGCCGTTCGATCCTGCCCTGGGCGCGCGATGAATTCGCCAAGCAGCGTGACGTATTGCCGGCCGGCGTGCCGTATCGCCGCCATATCGGTATCTACGCCTACCGCGCCGGTTTCCTGCATGACTTCGTCAGTTGGGGTCCGTGCTGGTTGGAAAACACCGAGGCCCTGGAGCAACTGCGGGCCCTGTGGCACGGCGTGCGCATTCATGTCGACGATGCCATGGAGGCCCCGCCGGCTGGCGTCGACACGCCGGAAGACCTTGAGCGCGTGCGTCGGTTGCTGGGGGCTTGATGGAAGTCCTGTTTGTTTGCCTGGGCAATATCTGCCGCTCGCCCACCGCCGAAGGCGTCCTGCGCCACAAACTGCGGGATGCCGGGCTGGCGGACCAGGTTGAGGTGGCCTCAGCCGGTACCGGCGAATGGCATATCGGCAAGGCGCCGGACAAACGTAGCCAGCAAGCGGCGTTGCGTCGTGGCTACGACTTGTCGGCCCAGCGTGCCCAGCAGGTATCGCGCGCCGACTTCGCGCGCTACGACCTGATCCTGGCCATGGACCAGAGCAACCTGCGCAACCTCAAGGCTATGCAGCCAGCCCAGGGCAAGGCCGAGCTGGACCTGTTCCTGCGCCGCTACGATTCGGCAGTGGATGAAGTGCCGGATCCGTACTGCGGCGGCGAGCAAGGTTTCGAGCAGGTCCTGGACCTGATCGAGGCCGCCTGTGATTTGCTGGTGATTGAATTGAAGGGGCGGTTATGAGTCTGGATCTACAGCCCCAGGTTTCCCTGAAGGCCTTCAACAGTTTTGGCATTGATGTGCGTGCGCAGTTGTTCGCCCAGGCCCATAGCGACGCCGATGTGCGCGAGGCCCTGGCCTATGCGGCGGCGCAACAGCTGCCGTTGCTGGTGATCGGAGGCGGCAGCAACCTGCTGCTGACCCAGGATGTCCCAGCATTGGTGTTGCGTATGGCGACCCAGGGTATCCGGGTGCTGCACGATGACGGTCAGCAGGTTGTGGTGGAAGCCGAGGCGGGCGAGGCCTGGCATCCCTTTGTGCTGTGGACCCTTGCGCAAGGGTTTTCTGGCCTGGAAAACCTCAGCCTGATTCCCGGTACGGTCGGTGCGGCACCGATGCAGAACATTGGCGCCTACGGGGTCGAGATCAAGGATGTATTCGCCGGCCTGACCGCCCTCGACCGCCAGACTGGCGAGCTGCGGGATTTCAGCCTGGCAGAATGCAACTTCGCCTACCGCGACAGCCTGTTCAAGCACGAAGTGGGGCGCTGGCTGATCCTGCGCGTACGCTTTGCCTTGAGCCGCGTGGCGCACCTGAAGCTCGGCTATGGCCCTGTACAACAACGCTTGGCTGAGCAGGGCATTACCCAGGCGACACCGAGCGATGTCAGTCGGGCCATTTGTAGCATCCGTAGTGAAAAACTGCCCGACCCTGCGGTCTTGGGCAACGCCGGCAGTTTCTTCAAGAACCCGCTGGTGTCCCAGGTGCTGGCGGCGCAATTAAAGCTGCAATATCCCGATCTGGTGGCGTACCCCCAGGCCGATGGCCAAGTGAAACTGGCGGCCGGCTGGTTGATTGAAAAGGCCGGCTGGAAAGGCTTTCGCGACGGTGATGCCGGCGTGCATCGCTTGCAGGCGCTGGTGCTGGTCAATTACGGCGCGGCCACGGGGCTGGAGATTTCTGGCCTGGCCCAACGTATCCAGCGCGATATCGCCGAGCGCTTCCAGGTTGATCTGGAAATGGAGCCCAATCGTTATTGAGCTACGCTTCTAGCGTGTTGAACAAAGCCCTGCATTGCAGGGCTTTTTTGTTAATGCTGGGTTAACTCAGCAGGCTAACGATGCCTGTTTATCGTTTTATAGATACTGTTTATCAAAGGCCCGGTGAAAGATCGGTGTTGTTCGTGCAGGGAATTGTAGGAGCGAGCTTGCTCGCGAAGATCGTCAACGATGACGTGGGCGCTCTGAATCAACGTGGTGTCCTGGCGTTTTTCACGAGCAAGCTCGCTCCTGCAGTGATGCATATTCCCTGACGCAACACCTGTCTTCACAAGAGAGCCCGATTAGCCTGAGCCATCTGCGTGAACCGACTCCGCTCCCCTGAAAGCGGCAGATAGCTCGACCCCATAATCCAATCACTATGCGGGCGTGCCCATGATTACTCTCAAACTCAACGGTCAAGATCATCCGCTGGATGTCACCGAGGACATGCCCCTGTTGTGGGCGATCCGCGACGTGGCGGGTTACAACGGCACCAAGTTCGGTTGCGGCATGGGCCTGTGCGGCGCCTGCACCATCCATATCGACGGCTCGCCGGCCCGCAGTTGCATCACGCCTATTGGCTCGGTCAAGGGGCAGAACGTCAGCACCATCGATAACCTGCACAATGACCCGGTTGGCCAGATTGTGCAGCAAGCGTGGCTGGACACGGCGGTGGCCCAGTGCGGTTACTGCCAGGGTGGGCAGATCATGTCGGCTACGGCACTGCTGAAAACCAACCCCAACCCCAGCGATGCGCAGATTGAAGAGGCCATGGTCGGCAACATCTGCCGCTGCGGCACTTACAACCGTATCAAGACAGCGATCCGCCAGGCCGCGACCCATCTGCAGGGGGCCAAGGCATGAGCCAGTTGCCGAGCCATTTCGCCCTGAACAACCTGAGCCGCCGTGGTTTCCTCAAAGGCGTTGGTGCGACCGGTGCGCTGGTGGTGGCCGCCAGTTGGGGCTTGCCCCAGGCCTTTGCCGAGGAGGTGAAGCAATACGGCGGGGCAGCCATGCCCAACGGCGTGATTGATGACCCCAAGGTTTATGTCAGCATCGCCACCGATGGCACTGTCACCGTGATCTGCAACCGCTCAGAAATGGGCCAAGGCGTGCGCACCAGCCTGACCATGGTGGTGGCCGACGAGTTGGAGGCCGATTGGGCGCTGGTGAAGGTTGCGCAGGCACCGGGCGACGAAGTGCGTTTTGGCAACCAGGATACCGACGGTTCGCGCAGCATGCGCCATTGGTACGAGCCGATGCGCCGTTGCGGCGCAGCCGTGCGCAGCATGCTGGAACAGGCCGCCGCCGAGCAGTGGAAAGTGCCGCTGGGCGAGTGCCGTGCGCAGTTGCATAAAGTGATTCACCAGCCCAGCGGTCGCGAACTGGGCTATGGCGCCTTGGCTGCCGCCGCCGGTGCGCTGGCGGTGCCGGCGCGGGACAGCCTGCGGCTCAAGCAGCCGTCGGAGTTTCGCTATATCGGCAAGGAGGCTACCAAGGCCATCGACGGTGCCGATATCGTCAACGGCCGGGCGGTGTACGGCGCCGATGTGCATTTTGACGGCATGCTGTTTGCGACCATTGCGCGGCCCAAGGTGTATGGCGGCAAGGTCAAGTCGTTCGATGCCAGCGCGGCGTTGAAAGTCCCCGGGGTGATCAAGGTCCTGCAAATCGAAAGCCGACCCATACCCTCGGAATTCCAGCCCTTGGGTGGCGTGGCGGTGGTCGCCAGCAACACCTGGGCGGCGATCAAGGGGCGCGAGGCGTTGCAGATTGTCTGGGACGACGGCGCGAATGCCAGCTACAACTCCATCGACTATCGCAAGACCCTGGAAGCCGCGGCCCTTGAGCCCGGTAAAGTGGTGCGCAACACCGGCAGCATCGACCAGGCCCTGAGCGATGCCGACAGCATCCTGGAAGCCGCGTATTACTTGCCACACCTGGCGCAGTCGCCCATGGAACCGATGGTTGCCGTGGCCCGCTATCAAGACGGGCAATGCGAGGCCTGGGCACCGAGTCAGGCGCCGCAGGTCACGCGGGAGCGGGTCGCTGAGCGCCTTGGCTTGCCATTCGATAACGTCACGATTCACGTCACCCTGTTGGGCGGCGGTTTTGGGCGCAAGTCCAAGCCGGACTTCATCATTGAAGCCGCGGTGCTGGCCAAGGAGTTTCCTGGCAAGGCCGTACGCGTGCAGTGGACCCGCGAAGACGATATCCATAACTCCTATTTCCATACCGTCTCCGCCGAGTACCTCAAGGCTGGCCTCAACAAGGACGGCATGCCCTCCGGCTGGCTGCACCGCACAGTGGCGCCGAGCATTACCGCGCTGTTTGCGCCGGGCATGAACCATGAGGCAGCGTTTGAATTGGGCATGGGCTTTACCAACATGGCCTACGCCATTCCCAATGTGCGCCTGGAAAACCCCGAGGCTGCTGCCCACACCCGGGTGGGTTGGTATCGTTCGGTGTCGAACATCCCCCATGGTTTTGCCATCCAGAGCTTTGTCGATGAACTGGCGCACAAGGCCGGCCAGGATCCGCTGAAGTATCAGCTCAAGCTGCTGGGCCCGGATCGTCAGATCGATCCACGCACCTTGAGTGAAGAGTGGAACTACGGCGAGTCCCCCGAGCGTTACCCGATTGATACGGCGCGCATGCGTGGGGTGCTTGAGACCGCGGCCAAGGCTGCCGGCTGGGGTCGCACGCTGCCCAAGGGGCGCGGCCTGGGGCTGGCGGTGCACTACAGCTTTGTGACGTATGTGGCGGCGGTGATCGAGGTGGAGGTCAAGGGCGACGGTACGCTGATCGTGCATAAGGCTGATATCGCCGTGGACTGCGGCCCGCAGATCAATCCGGAGCGCATCCGCTCGCAGTTCGAGGGCGCTTGCGTCATGGGCTTGGGGAATGCGGTCCTGGGAGAAATCAGCTTCAAGGATGGCAAGGTCCAGCAGGACAACTTCCATATGTACGAAGTGGCGCGCATGTCCCTGGCGCCCCGGGAAATTGCCATACATTTGGTCACGCCGGCAGGTGAAGTACCCCTCGGCGGCGTCGGCGAGCCGGGTGTGCCGCCGATTGCGCCGGCGCTGTGCAATGCGATATTTGCCGCCACTGGCAAGCGCATTCGTAACCTGCCGGTGCGTTATCAGCTACAGGGCTGGCAGCGGGAGGCGCAGGCCTGATGGACAGCGTGGATCTGAATGTCCTGCGCAGCGTGCTGGAGTGGCGCCGCGCAGGGCAGCCGGTGGTGCTGTACAGCGTGGTCCAGACCTGGGGCAGCGCACCACGGCCGCCGGGGGCGATGCTGGCCCTGCGCGGCGACGGGGTGGTGATCGGCTCGGTGTCCGGTGGCTGCATCGAAGATGATCTGATCGCTCGTCTGCATGATGGCCGCTTGCCTGACGATGGGCCGCCGGTGCAGTTGGTGACCTATGGCGTCACCCGCGACGAAGCGGCGCGTTTTGGTCTGCCATGCGGCGGAACCTTGCGCCTGACGGAGGAGCGGGTGGGGGATCCTGCCTGGGTGGCGCAGTTGCTGGCGCGTTGTGAGGCCCATGAAATTGTGGCGCGGGAACTGGACTTGGCGACGGGCAGTGTGCGCTTGAGCGTGGCGAGCAAGTCCGATGTTGTCAGTTTTGACGGTGAGCGCTTGCGGGCCATCTACGGTCCGCGCTGGCGCTTGCTGCTGATCGGTGCGGGCCAGCTGTCGCGCTATGTGGCAGAAATGGCGCGCCTGTTGGATTTTGAAGTACTGATCTGCGATCCCCGCACGGAGTTTGTGCATGGCTGGGAAGAACAGCACGGGCGCTTTGTGCCGGGAATGCCTGATGAGGCTGTGCTCAATATCCAGACGGACGAGCGTACGGCCATTGTTGCCCTGACCCACGATCCGCGGCTGGACGATATGGCGCTGTTGACCGCGTTGAACTCCCGCGCCTTCTACATCGGTGCCCTGGGTTCGCAGGTTAATAGCCGCAAGCGTCGGGAAAACCTGGCGGTGTTGGGGTTGGGGGCCGAGGCGATTGCGCGGCTGCATGGGCCGATCGGTCTTCATATTGGCAGTCATACGCCGGCAGAGATTGCCTTGTCGCTGATGGCGCACATCGTTGCGATCAAGAACGGAGTGGACGTGCTGCAAGCCAAACCCGTACGGGAAGCGGTCAGTTGACGAGTGCGATTACCGCAATCGTCCTGGCGGCGGGGCAGGGCAGCCGGTTCCGTGCGCAAAGCGGCCAGGACAAACTGCTGGCTCATTGTGTGGGGCGTGATGGGGTGACACGGCCGGTCTTCGCGCATGTGTTGCTCAATCTGCCTGCCAGTATCACTCGGCGTTGGGTCGTCACATCCCCTGCGTGCAGCGGGGTTATTCGCCTGGCCACGGAGCATGGGTGCGAAGTGCTGCTGCTGGAGTCGGCGGGCATGGGTGACAGTATTGCAGCAGCGGTGGCGGCCAGTGGCCCGGCAGCGGGTTGGCTGGTGGTGTTGGGGGATATGCCGTTTATTCAGGCGTCGAGTATTGAGCGGGTGATAGAGCGCGTGGATGGGATCAGTGTGCCGGTGCATGCCGGCCAGCAGGGCCATCCCGTTGCATTTGGCCAGGCATTGGGGCCTGCCTTGATGGAGCTGACGGGGGATCGTGGCGCCAAGGCTCTGTTTGCCCAGGCTGATGTTCGGGAGGTGCTGGTGGATGATCCCGGGGTGTTATGGGATGTGGATGTGCCGCAAGCATTGGAATTCAAGTAGGGGGTGGTTTGGCGGCGATGGCGGCCTCAAGCTCACCGCGCCTCTCTCTACCGCCATCGCGGCATAGGTATCTACACAACTTTCAGAAACTGACGAACTCTCCTGTGGCGAGCGGGCTTGTCGGAACGCCGCATCGCCCGCGCTGGGCTGCGAAGCAGCCCTAAACCCGGCCATCGCGGTTTATCTGAAGAAACGTGGAGGGCTTTTTGGGGCTGCTTC
>NZ_JAAQWU010000037.1:0-24653 GCF_012985695.1 Pseudomonas sp. WS 5027
GCTGGGCTGCGAAGCAGCCCTAAAACCAGCCGCTACGGAGTATCTGATACACCGCATACGGCTTACTGGGGCTGCTTCGCAGCCCAGCGCGGGGCAAGCCCGCTCGCCACAGGAGAGTTCGTCAGTTTCTGAAAGTTGTGTAGATACCTATGCGGCGATGGGGCCCCCGAGCCTTGCACCGCCATTGCGTACGCCATCGCTGGCAAGCCAGCGCCTATAAGCGGGCGGGTCAGGATTGGTTACGAGCAGACCCTTAACGCCACTTAGTAAGTGACGGTTGCGCTACAAACCCGCAAAATGCAACGATTCTGGCAAACACCAACGGCACGGCATCACCGCCTGTCGATAATAGCCATCGTTCCAAACAGACCGGGCCTGCTCAATCTATGCGAATGCGCCTTATGTTACTGGGCGGCGGGAATGCCCTCGGGCAGGCGCTGATTCGCCTCGGTGCGGAGGAAGATATCGGTTTCCTCGCCCCGCGCCCGCCCCAAGAGGGCTGGGATGCCGCCAGCCTTACCCAATTGCTCGACGACACCCGTCCCGATGCCTTGATCAACCTTGCCTACTATTTCGACTGGTTCCAGGCAGAGAGCGTGAACGAGGCCCGCCTGGCCGGGCAGGAATCTGCCGTCGAGCGCCTGGCGGAATTGTGCCAGCACCACAGCATTACGCTGTTGCAACCGTCCAGCTACCGGGTGTTCGATGGTTCGCGCGCCACGGCCTACAGCGAAAAAGACGAGCCGGTGCCCCTGGGCCTGCGTGGTCAGGCGCTATGGCGTATTGAACAGAGTGTGCGCGCTACCTGCCCGCAACATGTGCTGCTGCGCTTTGGCTGGTTGCTCGATGACAGTGTCGACGGCGCGCTCGGGCGTTTCCTGGCGCGAGCCGAGAAAACCGAGGAACTGTTGCTGGCCGACGATCGAAGGGGCAACCCGACGCCGGTAGACGATGCGGCACGGGTGATTATCTCGGTGCTCAAGCAGCTCGATTGTGCGGCGCCGTTGTGGGGCACCTACCACTACGCCGGGCAGGAGGCGACCACGCCTGTGGCCCTTGGCCAGGCGATCCTCAGCGAAGCGCGCAACTTCCATGCGCTGGCGGTCGAAGCGCCGACCGCCCAAGCCCACGCCGCGCGGCCAGACGCCGCCGACGAGCCGCAACATGCGGTGCTGGCCTGCAAGAAAATCCTGCATACATTCGGCATCAAACCACGGGCGTGGCGTGCAGGGCTGCCGGCGTTGCTCGATCGCTTCTACCGGCATAACTAACGGGTCTGCCGCATAACAAAATGTGGGAGCCCGGTTTGTGTGGGAGCTAGCTTGCCTGCGATAGCATCGCCTCGTTGTCTTTGATGACCGAGGTGTCTGCATCGCAGGCAAGCCAGCTCCTACACAAGCCGGGCTCCCACATTGTTGTGTAGCGTTTGTTAAACCTAGCTTAGAACTTGTAGCCGATACCGACCATGTAGACCATCGGATCCACGTCCACATTGACCTTGGCGCGGGTACCCGCTGGCAGAGCACTGTTCTCCACGGTGGCCTTGGTGCTGATGTCGATGTAGCGGACCTGACCGTTAATCATCCACTTGTCGTTGATCATGTAGTCCATGCCGACCTGCGCGGCCCAACCCCAGGAGTTCTCGGCCTTGAAGTTGTTGAAACCTTGGCCCTGGGCGCTGCTGCCTACGTGTTCGTCATAGATCCAGGTGTAGTTGATACCGGCACCGACGTAAGGTTGGAACGCCGATTTGCTGTCCAGCGGGTAGTACACGACGCTCAGGGTAGGCGGCAGGTGCTTGAGGGTACCGAGCTTGCCGTTGGCGGCGCCGAGGGAAGTGTTCTTGATCTTCACATCATGCTCGAACGGCGTGGCGGCCAGCAGCTCGATACCGACATGGTTGGTCAGCATGTAGGCGAAGTTCAGACCCAGTTGCGTGTCGCTGCTCATGGTCGCCTTGCCGCCCAGGTCCTTGCCGGCCAATGGGCCCTGGTCAACCTTGACGCTGCCGCTATCGGCCTTTGGGTTGACGGTGATGGCACCGGCGCGAACGAGGATGTCGCCAGCTTCGTGGGCGTGGGCGAGAGGGGCGGCGAGTGCAAGCGCGAAGAGGGAAGCGCTGAGCAATGACTTGTGCATGGGTGGCTCCAAAGGACGTTTTTAGTTGGCTGTGTCCAATGGTAAAGATCGTTGCGGTCAGGCCTTTGACTCAGCTCAATGAAACGGTGATCAGCCAAGTACACCGCTCCCACATTTGATTGGTGGTGTTAGTTCGGCAATTCGTAGGCGTAGATCTTCTCGGCTTCCATCTGATAGCCAGCATCTGCCAACTCGCTGGTAGATGGCTTGACCTGCATCTGCCCCTCGATCCAGTACGGCTGGTACAACTCCTCCAGCTTCACGCCGATCTCACTGCGCACATGCACGATCTGGTTCGACGGCGGTGGTGGCACATGGATGCAGGCGCCGAAATACGGCACCAGCAGGAACTCAGTGGTGCGGCCTTCCTCGCTGACCTCCAGCGGCACGATATAGCCCGGCAGGCGGATGTGCTGGCCGTTCAGCGTGGCAACCACCGGCGCGTTGGGCAAATCCTGCTTGGCCGCTGGCGCTGCCTCGGCTGACAGGGCATCGGCCATGTTCGACAGGTGGTGGAGTGGCGTCATGTTCGGCACCTCCACCGGTGCATCCGGCGGAATCATTTCCTGCCACGACAAGTCCCGAGGCTCGGCGGCCCAGGCGGGCAGGGCCATCGTCAATAACAGCGCAAGCAGTGCACGACGCATCAAAGCCTTCCTCATAAACGGATCGACAGGCCATCGGCCAAGGATTGGCGATAAGCGCGCCAGGCCGGCACGCTGCCCATCAGCAGGGCGGCGATCAGGATACCGGCGAGCAGCGTCCATTCATACGGGTTGGGCAGTGCCAGCGGCAGGTCCAGGCCGTAATTGGCCTGCAAATAGCCACGGGACGCAGCGATACACACATACAGCAGGCCAACCCCTGCCACCACCCCGGCCAGGGCCAGGGCGAAGGCTTCGAAAATCAGCAGGCTCGCAATATGCCAGGGCCGTGCCCCCACGGAGCGCAGGATCGCCATTTCCCGGCGCCGTTCATTGAGGCTGGTGAGGATCGCCGTGAGCATGCCGATCAACCCGGTCAGCACCACGAACAGCGAGATCACGAACAGCGCCTTTTCCGCGGTGCCCATCATGCTCCACAGCTCTTGCAAGGCCACGCCGGGCAGGATCGCCAGCATCGGCTCGCCACGGAACTCGTTGATCTGCCGTTGCAGGGCAAAGGTCGAAATCTTGTTGTTCAAGCCCAGCATAAATGCGGTGATGGCTTGTGGCGTGAGGTCCATATTGCGCGCCTGGTCGGCACTGATCCGGCCCTTGCCCTGGGCCGGCACGCCGTTGTGCCAGTCGATATGGATCGCTTCCATGCCGCCCAGGCTGATATGCAGCGTGCGGTCCACCGGGGTGCCGGTGCGTTGCAGAATGCCAACCACGGTGAAAGGTTTGTCATCGTGCTTGACCAGGCTGACCACCGCCACGCCGTGGGCCAGCACCAGCTTGTCGCCGAGTTTGTAATGC
Organism: Pseudomonas sp. WS 5027; assembly: GCF_012985695.1. Lineage (NCBI taxonomy): Bacteria > Pseudomonadati > Pseudomonadota > Gammaproteobacteria > Pseudomonadales > Pseudomonadaceae > Pseudomonas > Pseudomonas sp. WS 5027. The sequence goes on from NZ_JAAQWU010000037.1 coordinate 3,597, forward strand.
AGCGCGTCGGCCACTTCGGCGCCGAGCACAACTTCAAACGGGTCAGTGGCAAAGGCGCGGCCACTGGCCAGTTGCAGGTTCTGCTTGCGCCCGTATTGGTAGTGTTCGAAGTAGGCGTCGGTGGTGCCCATTACCCGGTAACCGCGATGGGAGTCGCCCAGGGATATGGGGATTGCCCATTTCACCTGCGGGCTGGCGGCGAAGTGCTCGAAGCTGTCCCAGCGGATGTTGTTGGTGGCGTTGCCGATACGAAATACCGAGTACAGCAGCAGGTTGACCGAGCCGGAACGGGCGCCGACGATCAGGTCGGTGCCGCTGATGGTGCTGGCAAAGCTGGCGCGGGCCTCGGTACGCACGCGCTCTACCGCCAACAGCAGGCACACCGACAGGGCGATGGCGAAGGCGGTGAGGATCGCGGTAAAGCGGCGGTTTGCCAGGCTGGCCATGGCTAGACGGAACAAATACATCTCAAACCTCGAGCGGCGTGGCGGCGCGATTGAGCTCGGCCAACGACAGGTTGCGGTCGAACAGCGAAGCCAGGCTCTGGTCATGGCTGACGAACAACAGGCTGGCGCCCGCCTCGCGGCATTCGGCGAACAACAATTGAAGGAAGGCTTCCCGGGCATCGTGGTCCAGGGCCGAGGTCGGCTCGTCGGCGATCACCAGTTCCGGCTGGCCGATCAATGCCCGTGCGGCGGCGACCCGTTGTTGCTGGCCGATGGACAGCGCATCGGCACGCCGCTCGAGCAAGTCCGGGTCCTTGAGGCCCAAGTGCGCAAGCAGGGCGGCGGCGGCCTGCTCGACACTGCCATGGCGCTGGATCGCCCGTTGCGCGCGTAGCTTGGAGAAATGGCAAGGCAACTCGACGTTCTCGCGTACCGAGAGAAACGGCAGCAGGTTGAACTGCTGGAAGATATAGCCGGTGTGATCGACCCGAAACCGATCGCGGGCACCGGCCGACAGCTCCGTCAACTCCTGGCCGAGCAGGCGAATACTGCCGCGACTGGGTGTCTGCACCCCGCCCAGCAGGCCGAGCAAGGTGGTTTTGCCGCTGCCGCTGGGGCCCTTGAGGAACAGGGTCTCCCCCGGTTCCAGGCGAAACGCCGGGATATCCAGCAACTGGGGGTGACCGGGCCAGTTAAAGCCCAGGTCGGACAGTTCGATCAGTGCTTGGGTCATGGGAACTCAGTATCACCTGCAGAGCGCGGTCAACTGTAGGCGCTGGCCTGCCAGCGATGCAGGCTACGCGGTGTATCTGCGACACCGCGCCGATGCCATCGCAGGCAAGCCAGCTCCTACAGTTGAGCGTGTGGAGTCAGAATTTCAGGGTGGCAGTCTTGGCCGTCGTTTCAACACCCTGCTGGCCACTCGGGCCGATCAGTTGTACCTGAATTTTCAGGGTGGCGGGGAAGGTCTTGAAGAGGTTCGCCAGGTCGAGGTTTTTCAGCGCGGCGGGGCTGGCGCAGGTGAACTGATAGTGGGCGTGGATTTCGCTGTGATCATGGTCGTGGGCGGCAGCGCCTTTGCCATCGGTGGCGTGGTCATGATCGTCTTCTGGCTTGTCGCCGAACAGGGGGCTTTCGAGCTCTTGGCTGCTGACCACACAACCGGCGGCTTTTGGCAGGCTGAACAGCACCAAGGGTTGTTCCAACTGTTTACGGGCGGCGGCGACCTTGGCTTTGTCTGCGTCGGTGGTGGCCAGGTGTTCGAACCCCACCAGGTTCATCGCCGGGCTTTCCAGCTCCAGTTCCAGGGCCTTGTCATCGAGCACCGCGTTAAGGCGGGCAACGCCATGCTCATGGGCGCCAAGGCTGCCGTGTTCATGGTCATGATCGTGGTCGTGTTCGTCAGCCGCCAGGGCAGCCAGGGGCAACAGGGCAAACGGCAAAGCGAGCAACAGGCGGCGCATAGAAAAACTCCCGGGCGTGAATGAATATTTTGTTATGTGATCTTATAACAAAAGCGTTGAGAGTTTGACCGTCTGCTTGGCGCAGCGCAAGGCGCATGGGAGCATGCTCGTCAGAAAAGTGCTGGAGGACGAGCAATGATGCGAATTCGTGGAACCATCGGCGAACTGCCCGTGGACTTGACCCTGGAGTTGGACGACAGCGATTGGGCGCGGCTGGGCGTGCACTTGCAGGCGGTCACGCCGGCGACTGGCGAGGTGCCTGTCACGCCGCCAGTCTCGGTCAATCAGGACGAGAACCTGTGGCAGGCCGCCCAGGACCTGCTGCGCGAGGCCGGGCAGCTCAGCGGGCTGGAACTGTCGGATCGCCTCGAAGGCCTGGCCGGCAACGCCCAGGCCGGCAAGCGCCTGTTGGTACGCCTGCGCCATAGCGCCAAGGTGAAGGTGTCCAGCGGCGGGGATACGCCGCAATACAGTTGGATCGCTGATTAGTACAACGCGGCGAACAACTTGCGGCGATACACCGTGACCAGCGGGTGGTCGTTGCCCAGCAACTCGAACACTTGCAGCAGCGTCTTGTGTGGCAGGCCTTCGTTGTAGCTGCGGTTGCGGATAAACAGCTTTAGCAGGCCTTCCAGCGCCGCGTCGTATTGCTGGCGGGCCAATTGCTGCACGGCCAGTTGATACGCGGCTTCATCGTCCTGCGGGTTTTGCGCCAGGCGGGCCTTGAGGTCCGCGGCATCCGGCAGGTCGGCAGCTTGGCGCAGGAACGTGATCTGCGCCTTGGCACCGGCGAGGGCCGCCTTGTGGGCGTCGCTCTTGACCGCGTCGAGTACGGTCTGCGCTTCGCCCAATTCGCCACGCTCGGCCAGGCAGCGGGCGTAGAGGATCAACGCGCCGGCGTTGGTGTTGTCTTCACCGAGCAAGGCCACCAGCACAGCCTCGGCCTCACTGATCCGGCCTTCGGCAAATAGCGCTTGGGCCTGCTCCAGCGGATCCGCCTGCGCAGGTGGCGGCATTTGCACATGGGGTTCCAACAGCGCGCGAATCGTAGACTCCGGTTGCGCCCCGGCAAACCCATCCACCGGTTGACCGTCCTTGAACAACACCACGGTGGGCAGGCTGCGAATGCCAAAGCGCGCAACGACATCCTGCTCGGCTTCGCAATCGACCTTGGCCAGCAGCAGCTCGCCCTGATAACTCTCGGCAATCTGCGCCAGCAACGGCATCAACGCCTTGCACGGCGCACACCATTCGGCCCAGAAATCCACCAGCACGGGCTTGTGGAACGAATTTTCGATGACGGCCTGATCGAACGTAGCGGTGGTGACATCGAAAATGTACGGCGTGGGCTCACTCATGGAGGTTCTCAATGACGCGTGGGATGGGGCAACTATAAAGACTGGCGGTCTCTATCGGAAGCCGCGCAGGGATCAGGCGCGAGATACGTGCCAAAAAGGGTCCTGATACCAGTTACGAGGGAACCCCATCGCCTTTAGGTTGAGGTTGGGAAAGTCGCTGATCAAGTGATAAAGGTGTTGGTCCCAGCGAGTGTGTGGGCTTATCTGATACATCAGATGGTTAAGCATGCAAAGTGTCGGAAAAATGCGGGTATGGGGCCCTGGCTGTAGGAGATGGTTTGGCCATGGGAAATTTGCTTTCCTGGGTAATTCAGGACGAATACCCAGTTGTCGATTCCACATCCGTGAGTGATGGGCGCACATGTTCCGGACAGTGGTCAACGTGTGAAGCCAGGACTGCATCAGGGGGGCGGGAAGTCCCAGGCGCCTGGCAATAGCTTTTTTATCCGCGTCCCTGGCCAGGCCTTTGTAGAGATGAGAGAGGTCACCCAGCGTCAACTCTTCCAGCATGGCCCAACTCGGCATGAGAGATGGGTGGTTGTAGGTAATTGGATAGTGGCGCGCGTAGCTTTCTTTGGCTCTTTGGCGTTTGAGATGGTCTTTTCGATTGCTGTCTGTGTGCAGTCGGTCGATGCGCAGGCATTCGCGTTCGTAGTCGCGAGCTGCCACAGACTGTTTGGTGTTTAGCGTTGCAAGCAGGCGTTGGTGGTCAAATGTTGGGTGAAAAGTCTGGCCGTCGATGTACCAATGGCTACCGTAGGCGGGGCCCATGTGATTACTGATGACTGCACGTGATGCGATCTCGACCCGCTCGATAGCATCCATAGCCAATAAGCGAAGACGTCGGTCGAAATCGTAGAGTCGTGCCAGTTGATGAAAATGGGTGCCAGCATGGAAGTGGTGGTCGATATCTTCCGGTTGTTGGAAGGGCCGCATATAGGGGCTTAATCGGAAGAAGCTGACCGACTGCAGGAAGCACCGGGCGCCTGTTTCGTCGTCAATTATCAAGCCCCGAGACTTGAGGAGTTCCAGCTGGTCCGGGACGTCAATGGCAGGTTTGTCGAACACCCTCATGCCGGAAAATCTCCAGGCATAAAAAACCCGCACAATTTGTGCTTGGTCGCTGACGCAACCAGAGGCATGGCGGGTGTATTGCCCAGCAGGTTATGCAACTGCCCAGGCTTTTGCAATGCCTTTGGAGCGACACCGACCAGCGAAACAATGAGGAAATACATGCAGGTCGATCGTCCAGGCCGCGTCGGGAGGACGGCATTTTCCATGTCCTCGCGGCCGCTGTCTTAGTCACTCTATTGCTGAAAATTTGTAACTCAGAGACCTAGCGCCGCGAATGGTACAGGCTCACCTTGCGAAACTCCCAAGGCTCCGCCAGATCCGGCAACGTCAACGCCTCCAGAATCTCCAGCCGCTGATAGTCCGGATGCTGGAAATCCCGCACCCTTGAATCGGCGACCAGCGCTTCGCGCCCGCGGGTGAGGAATTGATCCAGCAGCGGCAGGTTCGCCCGGTCGTACAGCACGTCCGCCACCAGGATCAGGTCGAAACGATCGGCCTCGGCAAAAAAATCCGCCGAATAGCCCAGCGTTACGCCATTGAGTTGAGCATTCGCCCGGCAGGCGCCGAGTGCCAGCGGGTCGAGGTCGCAGGCCACCACTTCCAGGGCGCCGGCTTTTACTGCGGCAATCCCCGCCACCCCGGAACCGGCGCCAAAATCCAGGACCCGCTTGCCCGCCACCCATTGCGGGTTGGCCGCCAGGTAGCGGGCCAGCGCCAGGCCGCTGGCCCAGCAGAAGCTCCAGTAGGGCGGCTCGTGCAGGATGCGCCGGGTTTCCTCGGGGCTGAAGGCGCGGTGCATGTTGTCGGCGTCCAGCAGCCATAACGACAGGTCGGTGCCCGGCAACGGGCAGGGCACCAGTTGCGCGTCGCCGATCAACTCGCTCAAGGCTCGTTGCAGGTGCAGCGGTGGTGTCATGGTGCGCGGACGAGTTGCAGTGGCCCGGTGGTCTGGGTGATCGGCTGCTGGATGCGCACCGCCGGCAGATGCAGGATCAACTGCCCTGACTGGCTGGCGCGACCACGCAGTTCAACGCGGGCACCGGTCGGGAAGGCTTGCGGGTTGAAGCGCAGGCGGAAGGCCAGTGGTTTGTTGTTGCCGATCAGCACGCTGCTGGCCAGCAGTTGTTGCGGGCGGCTGCGCTCGTCGATCACCAGTAATGCGAGCTCGACTTCGGCGCCGGTTGGTACGCCATTGAGGGTGCCGCTCACTTCACGCTGGTAGGCGGGCAGTGGCCCGAGGGGTTCCTGGCCGGGGATTTTTTTCTCTTGTTGCGGCGTGGGCTGCGGGGCCGCTGGTTTTGGCGCTTCGCTGCTGCAGGCGACCAGAAAACTGAACAATGTGAGTAAAACCAGCGGTCGTAACGGCATGTACGGCTCCAAAAAGGGCAAAAATCCGTGAACTAAACAGAAGAAACATAATAGTCAGCCTATATACCGTAAAGGCTATGGCTTGTCTTGCCACGGGGATGCGCTACCATGGCCCTCCCTTTTTTTGTTGCCTGCCACCATGCACTGTCCCTTCTGCGGTGCCAACGACACCAAGGTCATTGACTCGCGTCTGGTCGCCGAGGGCGATCAAGTGCGTCGCCGGCGCGAATGCCTGGCCTGCGGTGAACGTTTCACCACCTTCGAAACCGCCGAACTGGTACTGCCACGCCTGATCAAGTCCGACGGCAGCCGCCAGCCCTTCGACGAAGACAAACTGCGCGCCGGTATGCAGCGCGCCCTGGAAAAACGCCCGGTGAGTGTCGAGCGGCTGGAAGCGGCGCTGGTGCATATCAAGCACAAGCTGCGGGCGACCGGTGAGCGCGAGGTCAAGAGCCTGGTGGTTGGAGAACTGGTGATGGGCGAGCTGCAAAAGCTCGACGAAGTCGCCTACATTCGTTTCGCCTCGGTGTATCGACGCTTCCAGGACCTCAACGAGTTCCGCGAAGAGATCGACCGCCTGGCCCGTGAGCCGGTCAAAGAATGAACCCTCCTTCTGCGCAACAGGCTGTGCTCGACGCGCATTACATGGCCCGCGCCCTCGAATTGGCGCGCAAGGGCTTGTACACCACCCACCCCAACCCACGGGTCGGCTGCGTGATTGTGCGCGATGGACAGATTGTCGGAGAAGGCTGGCACGAGCGCACCGGCGAACCCCATGCCGAGCCCAACGCCTTGCGCGCCGCCGGTGAGAAGGCTCGCGGTGCCACGGTGTACGTGACGCTCGAACCGTGCAGCCATCATGGTCGTACGCCGCCCTGCGCCGATGCGCTGGTGACTGCCGGCGTGGCGCGGGTGGTCGCGGGCATGCAGGACCCGAACCCGGAAGTGGCCGGACGTGGCATGCAGCGCCTGGCCCAGGCCGGCATCGAAGTGCTCAGTGGCGTACTGGAAAGCCAGGCACGTGCCCTTAACCCCGGCTTCCTCAAGCGCATGGAGCACGGCCTGCCGTTTGTTCGGGTCAAGCTGGCGATGAGCCTGGACGGGCGCACGGCGATGGCCAGTGGCGAGAGCCAGTGGATCACCGGCCTCGCCGCCCGCGCTGCGGTGCAGCGTCTGCGTGCAGAGGCCAGTGTGGTGCTGACCGGTGCCGATACTGTGCTGGCCGATGGCGCGCGCCTGACCGTGCGTGCCGCCGAACTGGGCCTGGATCCACAAACCACGGCCCTGGCCATGTCGCGCCCGCCGCTGCGCGTGCTGATCGATGGCCGCCTGCGGGTGCCGCTCAACGCGCCGTTCTTCAAGGCCGGCCCGGCCCTGGTCATCACCTGCGTGACCCCGGAAAACCAGTTCCCCCGAGGCCCCGAATGCCTGGTGGTGCCGGGTGTCGACGGCCAGGTCGACCTGCGCTCGGCGCTGGTGGCCCTGGCGGCCCGTGGTGTCAATGAAGTGCTGGTAGAAGCCGGGCCAAGCCTGGCGGGTGCGTTTGCCCAGCAGGGCCTGGTGGACGAGTACGTGATTTTCGTCGCCGGCAAGTTCTTGGGCTCCGCTGCGCGGCCTCTGCTGGATTGGCCGCTTGAGAAACTGGCCGACGCTCCCCAACTCAAGATCACGCAAATGCGCGCTGTAGGCGACGACTGGCGAGTCACTGCCATCCCGCTCCCCCCAGCGAGCGTATAATTCCGACCGGGCGCCCAGGCGCCCGCACCGTTTTCCAGGAGAAGGCCATGTTCACCGGCATTATCGAATCCATCGGCAGCATCCGCGCCATGACCCCCAAAGGCGGCGATGTGCGCCTGTTGGTTGAAACCGGCAAGCTCGACCTTGGCGACGTCAAGCTGGGCGACAGCATCGCCGTCAGCGGCGTATGCCTGACCGTCATCGAACTGCCGGGCAATGGCTTTGCCGCCGATGTCAGCCGGGAAACCCTGGACTGCACCGCGATGAATGACCTCAAGGCTGGCAGCCCGGTCAACCTGGAAAAAGCCCTGACCCCGACCACCCGTTTGGGCGGCCACTTGGTCAGTGGCCATGTCGACGGCGTCGGCGAAGTGGTGGCGCGCAGCGAAAACGCGCGGGCCGTGGAGTTCCGCATCCGGGCCCCTAAAGAACTGGCCAAGTACATCGCCCATAAAGGCTCGATCACCGTCGATGGCACCAGCCTGACCGTGAACGCCGTGAATGGCGCCGAATTCGAACTGACGATCATTCCCCACACCCTCAGCGAAACCATCATGGCCTCGTACCAGCCAGGTCGCCGGGTGAATCTGGAAGTGGACTTGCTTGCCCGTTACCTGGAGCGCCTGTTGCTGGGCGATAAGGCCGCAGAGCCTGCTGCCGGTAACATCACCGAAAGTTTTCTGGCCGCTAACGGCTACCTGAAATCCTGACCAAGGGGGTGCCGCGTGGCGCTCAATAGCATCGAAGAACTGGTTGAAGACATCCGCCAAGGCAAGATGGTCATCCTGATGGATGACGAAGACCGCGAGAACGAAGGCGACCTGATCATGGCCGCCGAGTTGTGCCAGCCTGAACACATCAACTTCATGGCCAAGCACGCCCGTGGCCTGATCTGCATGCCCATGAGCCGCGAGCGCTGCGAGCTGCTCAAGCTGCCGCTGATGGCGCCGCGCAATGGTTCGGGGTTTGGTACCAAGTTCACCGTCTCGATTGAAGCGACCACCGGCGTGACCACCGGCATCTCCGCCGCTGACCGCGCCCGCACCGTGCAAGCCGCTGCCGCCAAAGACGCCAAGGCCGAAGACATTGTCAGCCCTGGCCATATCTTCCCGCTGATGGCCCAGCCAGGTGGCACCCTGGCCCGTGCTGGCCACACAGAGGCCGCCTGCGACCTGGCGCGCATGGCCGGGTTCGAGCCGAGCGGGGTGATCTGCGAAGTGATGAACGACGACGGCACCATGGCGCGTCGTCCGGAACTGGAAGCCTTTGCCGCCGAGCACAACATCAAGATCGGCACCATCGCCGACCTGATTCACTACCGGATGATCCACGAACGTACCGTTCAGCGGATTGCCGAGCAGCCACTGGACAGCGAACTGGGGCATTTCAACCTGGTGACCTACCGTGATTCGGTGGAAGGCGACGTGCACATGGCGCTGACCCTGGGCAACATCTGCGCCGAAGAGCCGACCCTGGTGCGTGTGCACAACATGGACCCGCTGCGTGACCTGTTGATGGTCAAGCAGCCGGGTCGTTGGAGCCTGCGAGCCGCCATGGCCGCGGTTTCCCAGGCGGGCAGTGGTGTCGTACTGCTGCTGGGTAATCCGGTGGATGGCGATGTGCTGCTGGCGCATATCCGCGAAAGCGCTGATCAGGTACCGGTGAAAAAACCGACCACCTACAGCATCGTCGGTGCCGGTTCGCAGATCCTGCGTGACCTTGGCGTGCGCAAAATGCGCCTGATGAGCGCACCCATGAAATTTAATGCGATATCCGGTTTCGACCTGGAAGTAGTAGAATACGTGCCCTCCGAATAAAGACCGGCGATTATCGCTCCTTGTTCGCGGTTCAAATATCACTAAGGGGCGCGTCATAGACGCGTCCCGGCTCTTTAAGAGATTTGTCGAATGACCCTGAAGACCATCGAAGGTACCTTCATCGCCCCCAAAGGCCGCTACGCCCTGGTGGTTGGCCGCTTCAACAGCTTCGTGGTTGAAAGCCTGGTAAGCGGTGCCGTGGACGCCCTGGTTCGCCACGGTGTGAGCGAAAGCGATATCACGATTATCCGTGCCCCTGGCGCCTTCGAAATTCCACTGGTTGCGCAGAAAGTTGCCCAGCAAGGCGAATACGCAGCGATCATCGCCCTGGGCGCGGTCATTCGTGGCGGCACCCCGCACTTCGAATACGTGGCTGGCGAGTGCACCAAGGGCCTGGCCCAGGTGTCCATGGAGTTCGGCGTGCCAGTGGCCTTCGGCGTACTGACCGTTGATTCCATCGAACAAGCCATCGAGCGCTCCGGCACCAAGGCCGGTAACAAAGGCGCTGAAGCTGCCCTGTCCGCCCTGGAAATGGTCAGCCTGCTGTCGCAGTTGGAGGCCAAGTGATTTCCGACGAGAGCGATCGTTTCAACCCACGCGAGCCACGTCCTGCGGACGCCGGCAAGCCGTCGAAGAATGAAAAGCGCCGTGCTGCCCGTCAGTTGGCGACCCAGGCGCTGTATCAGCGTCAGATGGCGGGTACTTCGCTGAACGAAATCGAAGCGCAGTTTCGCGTCGATAACGACTTTACCTTCGCCGACCTGCCGTACTTCCACGACATCCTGCACGGCGTGCATGCCAACCTGACCGAGATCGACACGGCCCTGGCACCTTGCCTGGACCTGACCCTCGAAGAGTTGGACCCGGTTGAACTGTGTGTGATGCGCCTGTCCACCTGGGAGCTGCTCAAGCGCGCCGACGTGCCGTATCGCGTTGTGATCAACGAAGGTATCGAACTGGCGAAAGTCTACGGTTCGACCGACGGTCACAAGTTCGTCAACGGCGTGCTCGACAAGCTGGCCCCGCGCCTGCGTGAAGCCGAAGTGAAGGCGTACAAGCGCTAACCTGCGCTTGACTCCCTGATGGGCGAGTTCGAGCTGATCCGCACCTACTTCGCCGCCGCGCCCTGTGCGCAAGGCGGCGAAGGTATTGCCCTGGGGATCGGCGACGACTGCGCCTTGCTGGCGGTTCCCCCCGGGGAACAGCTGGCGATTTCTACCGATACCCTGGTGGCCGGCGTGCACTTTGCCGACCCCTGCGATCCGTTCCTGCTCGGCCAGCGCTCGCTGGCGGTGGCAGTCAGCGACCTGGCGGCCATGGGCGCCTACCCAATTGCCTTTACCCTTGCACTCACCACACCGACGGTCGCGGCCGATTGGCTGCAACGCTATGCCCAGGGTTTGAACGCCATGGCCCAGCGCTGTAGCGTGGGCCTGGTGGGCGGTGACACTACCCGTGGGCCGCTGAGCCTGACCGTCACAGTGTTTGGCCGTGTCCCGGCAGGGCTGGCGTTGACCCGTAGTGGCGCGCAGCCGGGCGACCTACTGTGTGTCGGCGGTGAACTGGGCAATGCAGCGGGGGCCTTGCCGCTGGTATTGGGGCAGCGTAGCGCCGCAGCGCAAGTCGCCGAACCGCTGCTGGGCCACTATTGGTCGCCACAACCGCAGTTGGCCTTGGGCATGGCGTTGCGTGGCAAGGCTACGTCTGCGCTGGATATCTCTGACGGCCTGTTGGCCGATTGCGGGCATATCGCCAAGGCTTCAGCCGTAAGCCTGGTGATCGAGCGGCAACGGCTGCCGCTGTCGGCGGCGTTGCTGGCCTTTCTCGGCGATGAGCAAGCGCGGTCCGCGGCCTTGAGCGGGGGGGATGATTACGTCCTCGCGTTCACCTTGCCACCCGCTGAGCTCGGGCCATTACTGGCTGAGGGATGGCCGGTGCATGTCGTCGGGCGGGTGGAGGCGGGAGCGGGTGTGAGGCTGCTGGACTCCAGTGGCAACGACATCACCCCGGCCGTGCGCGGTTATCAGCACTTTCGCGAGGCGCCGTGACACGGCTGGCTGCGCTACCCTTTACAACGTTACAGAAAAGATCGCTTTCCCAGGAGGACGTCATCATGGGGCTACGTCGCTGGTTGCTGATCCTGCTGTGCGTTGGCGCATCTGCCGGATGGGCCGATGACACTCCCGAAGTGCCCGGCCAAATCCGCCTGGCCAGTGAAACCTGGAATGACTACACCAACGCTGACGGCAGCGGCCTTGCCTGGGACGTGCTACGGGAAGTCTTCGAACCCGCCGGGGTCAAGGTCAAGATCCGCAGCGTGCCCTACACCCGTTCGGTCGGCCTGGCGCGGCGTGGCGAAGTAGATGCCTGGGTCGGTTCCTATCACGCTGAGACCGAGGGCGTGCTGTACGCCCGCTGGAACTATGACGCCGACCACATCTACGCCTTGGGCCTGGCGAGCAGCCCAGAGCCGACGTTGGCGACGCTGGGTACCTACCGCCTGGCCTGGGTGCGGGGCTATAAGTACGAGGACTACCTGCCCAATATTCACCGTTTCAACCAGATCGAGCGGCGTGGCGGGATTTTGCCGATGCTCCAGCACGGGCGGGCCGACTTCTACATTGATGCCCGGGCCGAAATTAAATACATCCTTGGCCAAGCCGACGACCCATCGGTGTTCAAGCTCACGCACATTGCCGAACTGCCGTTGTTCCTGGGGTTTACCGACAATGAACGGGGCCGGGCGTTGATGGCGTTGTTTGACCGGCGCATGGCGTCGCTGGTGGCAAGCGGCGAGTTGAAGCCGATCTTCGAGCGCTGGCACCAGCCCTATCCGTTCTGATCACCCCGCCTTTATGTAGGAGCGAGCTTGCTCGCGAAGAACGTCAACGATAACGCGTGCCTAGGATAAACGCAGCGCTCTCTGGTTCTTCGCGAGCAAGCTCGCTCCTACATGAAAAGCTGAGCGTGCATAGAACCAAGGCAAAGGCCAATCGAACCGATTGATCTTTATCAGCGATAATTCAGCTTAAGCGTCTGTAGGAGCGTGCTGTTACAATGCCGCCTCTGTGAAATCTGAAATCAGGAGCACACGGTGCCCGTCGTTTTCGTCGCTGCTTCCAAGCTGCCTACCCCTTTTGCCACGTTCACCATGCATGGCTTTCTTGAAAAAGCCTCCGGGCGCGAGCATGTCGTGCTCAGCCTGGGCGATGTGGCCGATGGCGCCCCGGTCCTGGGCCGCGTGCACTCCGAGTGCCTGACCGGTGACGCACTGTTCAGCCAGCGCTGCGACTGCGGCTCGCAACTGGAGGCCGCCATGCAAGCCATCGCCCGTGAAGGTCGTGGTGTGCTGCTGTATCTGCGTCAGGAAGGCCGTGGCATTGGTTTGCTGAACAAGATCCGCGCCTACGAGCTGCAAGACGGTGGCGCCGACACGGTCGAAGCCAACGAGCGGCTGGGCTTTGCCGCCGATCAGCGCGACTACGCCATCTGCCTGCCGATGCTCGAACACTTGGGCATCCAGTCCCTGCGCCTGATGACCAACAACCCGCGCAAGGTCAAGGCCTTGACCGAAATGGGCATCACCGTTGCCGAGCGCGTGCCGCTGCACACCGGGCATAACCCGCACAACAAACTCTACCTGGCGACCAAGGCCAGCAAGCTCGACCACATGATGGGCAACGAGCATCAAGGCGAGGTCGACCGGGCGTGACGCGCGGCCAGGTCAAGCGGCGCCTGTCCTTCAGTTGGTGGCAGTACCTGGCGCTGGCGTTGTTGCCGTTGTTCGTGATCAACCTGGTGTTTGGCCAAGGCGAGCCACTGTTGCCGGTGCTGGCAATGCCATTTTTTATCGCCGGTGTCGCGTCGATGTTTGCCAGCCTGCGTTACTTTCATGGCTACAAACATGCGCTGATCGCCACCTCCAAGGCCCTCGATACGCCTGAAGAGCCCGCCGCGTGGATCACCCTCGCGGCCCGTCGACGCACGGCTTTGCTGGTCGCGGCGTTCCCGGCCTGGATCGGTGCGCTGGCGGTGTTCGTCGGCCTGGAAGCGGTGCCGCTGTTTCTCCTGGCCTTGTCGACCCTGGTGCTGTTCTACCTCTATCGCATACCGCGTCAGCTCGGTTGATGCGCCTCTGGCTGGCGGTTCTGCTACTGGCCGCCAGCGCGTCGGCGACGGCGGTCCAGCGGGTGGTCAGCCTCGCGCCATCCCTCTCTGAAATCGTCGTTGAACTGGGCGCCAGCGATCTGTTGGTGGGCGTTCTCGACGGCGGCGAACGGCCTGAAGCGCTGCGCAACGTGGCCTCGGTGGGGCGTTATGGGCAGTTGGATCTGGAGCGCCTGCTCAGTCTGCAGCCTGACTTGCTGCTGCTCTGGCCCGGCAGCATCGGCCCCGCCCAGCGTGAGCAGCTCAAGCGCTTGAACATCCCGATCTACGTCGCCGAACCCCATAGCCTTGAACAACTGAGCAGCCAGGTCGAAGCCATCGCCCGGCAGTTGGGGCGTGCCGAGGACGGCCGCCAACTGGCTGCCCGCTTGCGTCAACGCTTGGCCGAGTTGCGCCAGCGCTATTACCGCAGCGAGCCCTTGCGGGTGTTCTACCAGGTTTGGAACCAGCCGCTGTACACCGTGGGCGGTGGGCAGATCATCAGCGATGCGCTAAGTGTGTGCGGTGCGCGCAATGTGTTTGACGACCTCAAGTTGCCAGCGCCGCAGGTCAGTATCGAGTCGGTGTTACAGCGTGACCCCGAGGTGATCCTGGCAGCGGATCAAGCGCAACTGGACGACTGGAAGGCCTGGCCCCAGGTGGCGGCGGTGGCCCAGGGGCGCTTGCTGATCGTGCCGGATAAAGGGCTGGAGCGGCCCAGTGGGCAGATGGTGGAAGCGGTGGCCAGGTTGTGTCAGGTGATTGCGCCGAACCGCTAAGACCGCTATCGCAGGCAAGCCAGCTCCCACATTTGTTCTGTGGTGTGGCCAAAATCTTCTGCCCTGCCGAGCTCCCACCTTTTGATGTGTGAATACAGACAAATGTGGGAGCTGGCTTGCCTGCGATGGCGTCGGCACAAATAGCCTTAGAGCTGCGGCGTCCACGTCACCCCAACCATCCACGTCCGGCCTTCTTCCCGATACGGTTGGTTGTTCTGGAAATTCGGATCGTCATAGCTGTACCACGCCCGCGTATAGCGGCGATCCAGCAGGTTATCGACCTTCAACGACAACGCCACTTCCCGATTCAGCGCCCAACCGCTGCGCAATCCCACCAGGTAATAGCCCGCGAGGCGGTTCTTGTTGTCCTCGGCGTCGTAGCTGCTGCTGATAGCCTGCCAACTGGCGCCCAGGCTCAGTTGGTCGAACTGCCGATCCAGGTCCAGGTTCAGGGTGCGCCGGGCTCGACGGGCCAGGGTGTGGCCGCTGCTGCGGTCGCGCGGGTCGATGATCGACAGGCCGAGGTTGCCTTGCCAGCCGAACAGTTCTTGTTTGAGGGCGGTTTCGAAGCCGTTGATGCGGGCGGTGGCGACGTTTTGTGGTTTTCCGCCGTCAAGAATGATCGCGTCTTTCAAGTCGGTGCGATACAGCGAGGCCTCCATCCGCGTGCTGTCGCTGAGCTGACTGCGCCATTGCAGCTCGTAGCTTTTTGACGTTTCGGGCTGCAGGTTAGGGTTGCTGTATCGGGTGTCGGGGTAATACAGGTCATTGAAGGTCGGCGCACGAAAGCCTTCGCTGTAACTCAGTAATACGTCGTTGTCGCTATTGACTGGCAAGGTCAGCGTGCCGCTCCAACTGTTCTGTCCGCCGAATTGCTGGTTGTCGTCGTGACGCAACCCCAGTTCGGTGGAAAACCACTCTCCCTTGAAGCGATGCTGGATAAACGCTGCGCGGTTCCAGCGACTGTTTTCGCTGAACGTGGTGCTGCCGTGAAAACGGTCTTCATACCAATCGCCGCCGAGGATCAGGCTGTTTTGCTGATCGAGCGTGAGGTCGTTCTGCCAGTTGATCGAGTCGCGGTAGGTGTTGAACACACTGAAGTCAGCGCTGAGCTTGTCGCGTTTGGTATCGCGGTTTTCGCTGTGGCCCAGCTCTACACGGCTCTGCCATGCCTCGTTGAGTTGGGCGTCGATATAGGCGCTGGCGCTGCTAACGGTGTAGTCGGTATAGGGCTTCTGGCCGACACTTTGCCCACTGGCGAAATCATAGCGACCAAAGCCATTGTCATATTCCGACTTGCCCCGGCTATCCAGCAGGTTGAAACCCACCTCCAGTTCATCACTGAACTCATGGCTGAGATTCAGACTCAGCGACTTGTTGCGATAGGCATCATGGTCACGGTCGCTGGGGAAGGACGCGTGGCTCCAGTCAATACCGGCGGTTTCATCCAGGCTCGCGCCCAGGTTGAAGCGCGTGCGCTCATCACCACCCGACAGACCCAGGCTGCGCTCCCAGGTGCTGTTACTGCCAAAGCCCAGTTTCAGGCGCGGTTGCAGGCCTTGTCCGGCATTGCGGCGGGTAAATATCTGGATCACCCCGCCAATCGCATCACTGCCGTAAATCACCGAGCGCGACCCGCGCAGTACTTCCACCCGTTCAATCTGATCGACATTCAGGTATTGCAGGCCGCTGTCGCCGGAGGTGGCATTGGCGATCCGCTGACCATCCACCAGTACCAGGCTTTGTGCCGACTTGGTACCGCGTATGAAAATCCCCGGCAAGCTGCCCCGGCCACCGGTCCGCGCCACTTGCACACCAGGCACGCGGCTAAGCAGGTCAGTGACGCTGGAGGGTTGCAGGCGGTCGATATCGTCACGGGTGAACACCGTGTTGGCGGCGCTACTGTCATTGCGCGCCTGCACCTGGCGGTTGGCGCTGATCACCACGTCGGGGAGTTTCAGGGCGGCGTCGCGGGTGTCGGCGAGCAGGTCCGCAGTGGGTAAAAGCAGGAGTGGCAGAGCAAGTCGAAGGTGGTTCATGGGCCGTCCATGGATTCCAATGCAATGCAAAACAAATGTGGGAGCTGGCTTGCCTGCGATGCAGACACCTCGGTCTTTCAGAGAGACCGGGGTGATGCTATCGCAGGCAAGCCAGCTCCCACAATTTGATCGGGTTTTTACCGGGAGATCGGGTTACAGGCCGAGCAAGGCCATGCGCTGGCGCACCGCAGTCTCGATCCCCGCTTCATCCAAACCACACTCAGCCAGCATCTGCGCCGGCTTGGCGTGCTCCACGTATATGTCCGGCAAGCCCAGGTGCAGCACCGACTTAAGGATATTCTCCCGCGCCAGGAATTCGCTGATCGCCGCACCGGCGCCGCCCATGATGGCGTTTTCTTCAACGGTCACCAGCAACTCATGGCTGCCGGCGATCTCACGCACCAAGGCTTCATCCAGGGGTTTGACGAAGCGCATGTCGACCACGGTGGCGTCGATTTCCTGCGCCACTTTCAGGGCTTCGGCCAGTTGCACGCCGAATACCAGGAACGCGGCCTTGCTGCCCTGGCGACGCACGATGCCCTTGCCGATCTCGATCGGTTCCAGGTCTTTCTCGATCACTGCATTCGGGCCATTGCCGCGAGGGTAGCGTACCGCCGCCGGGCCGTTGTACAGGTGGCCGGTGCTGAGCATCTTGCGCAGTTCGTTCTCGTCGCTTGGGGTCATCACCAGCATGCCGGGGATGCAGCGCAGGTACGACAGGTCGTAGCTGCCAGCGTGGGTCGGGCCGTCTTCGCCCACCAAACCGGCGCGGTCGATGGCGAACAGCACGTCGAGGTTCTGCACCGCCACGTCATGCACCAATTGGTCATAGCCGCGTTGCAGGAATGTGGAATAGATCGCCACCACCGGCTTGGCGCCTTCGCAGGCCATGCCAGCGGCAAAGGTCACCGCGTGTTGCTCGGCAATCGCCACGTCGAAGTAGCGCAGCGGGAAACGCTCGCTGAATGCTACCAGGTCGGAGCCTTCCTTCATCGCCGGGGTAATGCCCACCAGGCGCGGATCGGCGGCGGCCATGTCGCACAGCCATTCGCCAAACACGCCGGAATACTTCGGCCCGCTGGCTTTTTTCGGCGCCGCCACGGGCGCGTCCAGGGGGTCGAGCTTGGTGATGGCATGGTAGCCAATCGGGTCGACTTCCGCCGGGGCGAAGCCTTTGCCTTTCTTGGTGACGATATGCAGGAACTGCGGGCCCTTGAGGTCGCGCATATTGCGCAGGGTGGCGATCAGGGTCGGCAGGTCATGGCCGTCGATGGGGCCGATATAGTTCCAGCCCAGCTCTTCGAACAGGGTGCCGGGGACCAGCATGCCCTTGGCGTATTCTTCGGTGCGGCGGGCAATTTCCCACGCGCCCGGCAGGCGCGACAGTACTTTTTTGCTGCCCTCGCGCATGCTGGCGTAGGTGCGGCTGGACAGAATTTTCGCCAGGTAATTAGACAAACCACCGACATTGCGCGAGATCGACATGTCGTTGTCGTTGAGGATCACCAACATGTTGGCGTCCACTTCCGGCGCATGGTTCAACGCTTCAAACGCCATGCCGGCTGTCAGCGCGCCATCACCGATCACGGCAATCGCCTTGCGATCGCTGTTTTGCAGACGGGCGGCAATCGCCATGCCCAGGGCTGCGCTGATCGAGGTGCTGGAATGGCCGACGCCAAAGGTGTCGTATTCGCTCTCGGAGCGGCGCGGGAAGGCGGCAATGCCGTCCTTCTGGCGCAAGGTGGCCATGCGCTCGCGGCGTCCGGTGAGGATTTTATGCGGATACGCCTGGTGACCCACGTCCCACACCAGCCGGTCGTCCGGGGTGTCGAATACGTAATGCAACGCGATGGTCAGCTCGATGACGCCCAGGCCGGCACCAAAATGCCCACCGGTCTGACCGACCGTGTAGAGCAATTCCAGGCGCAACTCATCGGCCAGGGTTTCCAGCTCGGCTTCACCCAGGCGGCGCAAGCCGGCCGGCGTGTTGGCACGGTCCAGCAGCGGCGTGGTCGGGCGCTTGCGGGGAATCTCTTGAAACGTCGTGGGCATCAGGCGAATCGTTATAGGTATAAGAAGAGGCGGCAGTTTACCTCAAGCATCGCAAACTGCCCACGCAGAGCACCGAACTTGGCCGATATGCGGCGCTAATGGCCGCTGTAATCAGTGGCGGCGTTCGACGATATACCGCGCCAGGTCACGCAGCGGCTCGGCTGCCGCGTCGAATGGTCGCAGGGCGGCCAGGGCCTGGTCGCGCAGTTCCAGAGCGTAGACCTTGGCGGCTTCCAGCCCCAGCAGCGACGGATAGGTCGGCTTGTCACGGGCAATATCGGCGCCTTGGCGTTTGCCGAGGGTCGCGGTATCGCTTTCCACATCGAGAATATCGTCCTGCACCTGGAACGCCAGGCCGACAGCCCGGGCATAAACCTGCAAGGCGGCCAACTGCGCAGCTTCGGCGCGGCCACTGGCCAGGGCGCCGAGGTGCACGGCAGCTTCGATCAGCGCCCCGGTCTTGTGCCGGTGCATATATTCCAGGGCTTGCTGATCCAACTTGAGGCCGACCGAACCGAGGTCAATCGCCTGACCCCCGACCATACCGGCCGGACCTGCGGCAGCGGCCAACGCGGTGACCATACGCAGGCGGATCTCGGCATTGACGCCGCTCAGGCGCGGATCAAGCAAGGCACTGAACGCCAGGCTTTGCAGGCCGTCACCGGCGAGGATCGCACAGGCTTCGTCAAAGGCTTTATGGGTGGTGGGCTGGCCGCGACGCAGATCGTCATCGTCCATCGCCGGCAAATCGTCGTGTACCAGCGAGTAGGCATGAATCAACTCCACCGCACACGCCGCGCCATTGGCCTGCGCCGCGTCCACGCCCAGCGCTTCACAGGCCGCATAGGCGAGTAAAGGCCGCACGCGCTTGCCGCCGTTCATCACGCTATAGCGCATGGCCTCATACAACCTGGCCAGCTCCGGGCTTGGCGCCACAAACAGCGGTTCCAGCGCAGCATTGACCCGGGCCTGACTGCTGGCCTGATAAACGTCGATCATTGCGCTTGTTCCGCGTCGAAAGGTTCTTCGGCCAACTCCCCATCCCGTTCCAGCAACACCTGGACCTTCTGCTCCGCCTGCGCCAGGGCGCTTTGGCAATCGCGGGTCAGGCCGATACCTTGCTCAAACGCCGTCAACGAGTCTTCCAGCGACAACTCGCCGTTCTCCAGACGCTCGACCAGGGTTTGCAGATCGGCGAGGGATTGTTCGAAATCGAGTGCAACTTTTTTGCGGGCCATGGCGGCTATTCCGGTTGACGGTAAACGGGCGCGACACTAGCAGATAGGGGGGGGAGGGGCAAATTGGGGCACGGTGTTGGGGCAGGTTGGCCGGCGATGGCGGTTTGACCGTCGCCGTTCACGCAGAGACTAATAGCCCAGGGGGTATCAATGGCAAACTTGCTGTTGTATTGAGTTATGACTAACTAGAGTCGTCCCGGTTATCGATGGTAACTGTTTTTTCATGATTCTCTGGTCATGGTTTAGTTCAATAAGTGAGGCGGTGCCGGGCGTGAGTTGAATGTCATGGTTTTCCGTTGTTTAAATAGTAAGTTTGAAGATGGTTGCCCTAGTGCTTTAATTTTATGACTCATTCTGCATTGCCTCGGCGTGATAGCGAGTGAGGCATTCGAGTAAGATTTTCATAAACTGTCTCTGATCAGTGATTTCATCGTCAAAGTAAGTATCGAAAAGATAAAATATCGAATCAAAATTCTCGTCGGTATTCAAGAAGTACTCTAGTGTATTGATGTACCACTCTCTTTCTTCTTTTTTGTAATGAAGAAACTCAGGTTTTGTCAGTTTGTCGAATAACTCTGAAAGTTCTTTGTCGTTATTAACGTTTTTTGAAACAATAAAACGTTCCCTGTCGGGGTCGTCGTAATTGTCAAAGCTGTATGTAAATAGCAGGCTTCTGATGATTGAAAGTTTTGGTAATAGTTTCATACTAAAAGTCCGTATATGCAGTAATGGGTTTTCCGTCTGTGTCTAGTATGACTTTTGCTTTGGTTTGCTTTCCGTATTCCAAGTTTGCTCTTTTGTATCCCTCGCCAATTTCTTTCCCCATGTCTATAGGTTCGCGTGATTTACCCATGTTGGTTCTCCTGAGTATAAGCTGTGCTCGATAAATAGCATTTAATTGGTCCCTGTGGCTGAGGTATCGGGTAGCTGCGCTAGGTATTTTGGGTTGGCCGACTCTTCTTCCATCTACGTGTCTTTCGATTTCTCCTGTAGTTGGATTTTTGGCCGTCATTACCCTTTCAAGTTGAGCGTCCAGCGTAGTCTGCGCGCCATGTTTTTCCAGGAAGTGAGCTCTTGGTAATGCTTGCTCCATTTCTTTCAAACGACTATAGGCATTTGCTTCTGCAAGCTCATCAATTCTTGCCTGTCGTTGTGCGCGTGTCGTTTGCGGGAGAGCAGGCTCTGCGTGATCAACATTTTTCGTAGGATCCTGAACGGTGGCGCTTGGCTTACACCCATCCCCACCGGGACACGCATTCAACCCCAACGGATCCACCCACCCCGTAGGGTTAGGCACATACAAATACCCGTTCACCCCACCCGCCAACTTCACCGGGTCTGGGGTCAGGTAGCGTCCGTTATCCGGATTGTAGTAGCGATGCCGGTTGTAATGCAGCCCGCTTTCCCGGTCGTAATACTGCCCCTGAAAGCGCAGTGGGTTGTCGACTGTGCCTACATCCAACCGGGTGATTTTTCCGTAGGCCTGGTAATGGGCAGACCAGACGATGTTGCCGTCTGCGCTGGTCAGCTCCTGCGGCGT
>NZ_JAAQWU010000038.1:0-21772 GCF_012985695.1 Pseudomonas sp. WS 5027
TCAAGGCACGGTCAGTTTTGAGCCACCCTCATCGCAGCATCGGTATCTCCACAACTTTGCCGCATCGAATAAATTCAAGCAGATAGCGCAGTTGTGGCGAGCGGGCTTGTGTGGCAAGCCCGCTCGCCACAGGGGGGGCGTCAGTTTCTAAAGTTGTGTAGATACCTATGCTCATCGCAGGCAAGCCAGCTCCTACATTTAGGCAGTGGTGTCTGGCGCGGCGCCCAGTAGTTGGCTCAACACCGCCCGCAGCTTGCCCGGCTTCACCGGTTTGTTGAGCAATGGCGCTTCCAGGCGCTGCAACGAGCGGCGGCACTGGTCGGTGCGGTCGGCAGTAATGATCACGGCGGGGATCTTCAACGCAAAATGCTCGCGCAACTGCCTGACCACCTCGCAGCCGACTACGCCATGATCAAGGTGGTAATCGGCCAGGATCAGCTCCGGTGCCCGTCCCTGCAATGCCTTCAACGCGCCGGCCTGATCGGTAGCAGTCACCACCTCGCAGCCCCACTGCCCCAGCAACGCGCTCATGCTTTCCAGGATGCTGACTTCGTTATCCAGCACCAACAGGCGGCGCCCCGGCAACGGATTGCCGGTGCCGGCCTGGGGCGCTGCCTGGCTCAGAGGCATTGGCATTTCATCCGACAGCGGCACCTCGATGCTGAACATCGACCCACGCCCCGGCCACGAACGCACCAGCACCTGACAACCGAGGATCTTCGCGATGCGCTCGACAATCGCCAGCCCCAGTCCCACGCCCTTGCGATCTGCCGCACGGCCCACATCCAGTTGGTTGAACTCCAGGAAAATCGATTCCAGGCTGTCGGCAGCAATCCCACGGCCGGTGTCCCACACTTCCAGGCGCAAGCGATCACCGCGTCGTCGCGCGCCCAACAGGATGCACCCGGCGTCGGTATAACGGCAGGCATTGCTGAGGAAGTTGCGCAGGATACGCGTGAGCAAGCGCAAGTCGGTACGCAGCGCGTAACGCCCCATATGCACGCGCAAATTCAGGCCCGCCGCTGCGGCCACCGACTGAAACTCCGAGACCAGCGGCGCCAACAGTTCGTCGAGGCGATACAGGGCAATATCCGGCTTGACCGCCGCCTGGTCGAGGCGGGAAATATCCAGCAAGTCCGCCAGCAGATCCTCTGCCCCTTCCAGGGCTTGGTGGGTGCGCTCCACCAGAACTTTCTCCACGCTGGGCAACTCCCGCTCGCGCAGGGTAGAAATCAACAAACGCGCGGCGTTCAGCGGTTGCAACAGATCATGGCTGGCGGCGGCCAGGTATTTGTCCTTGCTGCGGTTGGCGGCCTGGGCGGCGTCGCGGGCGTCGCGCAGGTCCTGTTCGATACGCTCGCGCCGGGCGATCTGCTGTTGCAGGTTGTGGTTAGCTTCGAGCAGTTCATCGGTGCGCGCGGCGACCCGTTGCTCCAGTTCGTCGTTGAGACGGATGTAGCGCTTGCGCTCGGCCTCCAACTCATCCAGCCGCGCCGTCAGCTCGGGGTAGTGACTCTTGCGCGCCGAGTGATCGCCCAGCCCCAGTAACCCGGCCAGGGCCCGTTGTTGATCGTCAGAGAGCTTCGCCATAGACGACCTCGACGTCACGCTGGCTCGACTCGCGCGGGTTGGTCAGGATGCACGGGTCATGCATGGCGTGTTGCGACAGGAACGGAATATCCGCCACGCGCACCCCATGCAGGCCGAGGGTTTCATGGAAGCCAATGGCATGCTTGAGCGCAATCAGGTGTTCCACCAGCCGCCCGCAGATCTGCCGGTGGTTGAGGCCCCGGCAATCGATGCCAAAGGTCTCGGCAATCACCTTGAAGCGCTCCGGCGCCGAGTTGTAGTTGAACGCCACCACATGCTCGACCAGCACCGCGTTGCACAGGCCATGGGGCAGGTCGAGAAAACCGCCCAGGCTATGGGACATGGCATGCACCGCGCCCAATATCGCATTGGAAAACGCCAGGCCGGCCTGCATGCTGCCCAGCATGATTTTCTCGCGCAGGGCGATATCGCTCGGGTTAGCGATCATCTGTACCAGGTTGCCATTGATCAGGCGCATGGCCTCCAGCGCATGGGGGTCGGTCAGCGGGCCATGCCCGGTGGACACAAAGGCCTCGATGGCATGTACCAGCGCGTCGATCCCAGTACAGGCCGAGAGGAACGGGTCCATGCTGGCGGTGGTTTCCGGGTCGATCAACGACACATCCGGCACCACCGCCTTGCTGACGATGGAAAACTTCATGCGCTCCTGCTGATTGGAAATGATCACGAACTGCGACACATCAGCCGAGGTGCCGGCGGTGGTCGGGATCAGGATCAACGGCGGGCTGGGCACGCGGATGGTGTCCACCCCTTCGAACTCGAGGATGCTGCGGCCATGAGCGACCACGATGCCGATGGCCTTGCCGCAATCCATCGGGCTGCCACCGCCGACCGCGACGATCACGTCGCAATGGTTTTCGCGGTACACCTCGGCGCCCTGCATCACTTCTTCCACACGCGGGTTGGGCGATACGGCGGTGTACAGGCAGTACTCGATACCCAGGGCCTGCAGGCTGGCCTCGACATCCGCGACCCAACCGGCGGCGACCACGCCAGGGTCACTGACCACCAGGACCTTGCGCGCACCAAAGGTCTTGGCGTAATTGCCGACATTGTGCCGGGAGCCGGCGCCGAAGATGATTTCAGGGGAAACGAATTTACGCAGTTGGCTGAGACTCTGGCTCATTGGTAAGCCTGTTTTTATTGTTTTTGGAAGATACGGGCCACACTAACGCATCCGCTGGCGAATGCAATCAGACCAATGGGTGGCCCCCATCCCCGCTGGAATTTCAGCGGTTGGCGAAATACATGGTCACTTCAAAGCCGATACGCAGGTCGGTGTAGGCGGGTTTGGTCCACATGGGGGCGATCCTCTTGTTATGCCGGGAGAGTCCGGTGGGTTCATTAATGCATGGGGGGGCTGGCAGGCGAATGCTACTTTCGAACGAACCGGTCGCAGTCGTTAGTCTCGGATGTACATGGGTCAAACTGTAGGAGTTGGCTTGCCTGCGATGGTTCTTGGGGTTGGGTACATATCCATTGCTGCGGTCACGGCGGCTATGGGTTCCGCCCTTACGGCGGCTCACTTTGGAAAAGCCGGAGTGCCGGCCCAGCCCAAAGTAACCAAAGGGCTCTTGCCCCACCACTCGGTGCCTCGCCTAGGCTCGGCATGCCCGCAGTCAGGCATTGCTCCGTGGGCCCGCCGCGATCGGCCATCCATGGCCGTGTCGCGGCTACCCCGGCATCCTGCCGGGGTACCCACTGCGCAATACCTGCCTGCGGCCATCGTGGTTTAACGGGGCGCCTAAGATCAAAAGCCAGATCAAAAGCAGAGCAACAGTGCGGAGCTGCATTCCCCTGTGGGAGCGGCGGTGCGACGATTCGACTTGCTCGCGAATGCGGAGTGTCAGTCAATGCATTTATCAACTGACAGACTGCATTCGCGAGCAAGCCCGCTCCCACAAGGATACGCGCACGCTTCGACGATCAGGTCGGCTGTCAGGCCGCCTCGCTCTGCTTGTGATTTTGATCTTAGGCGCCCCGTTAAACCACGCTGGCCGTAATCCGATATTGATTTGGGGGGTAAACCGGCAGGACGCCGGTTTAGCCGCGCTGGGCCATGGATGGCCCATCGCGGCGGCCCCCCAAATCAATGTCGGATTACGGGCACACCGAGCCTAGGCGAGGTGCCGAGTGGTGGGGCAAGAGCGTTTTGCTTACTTTTGCGCTCTTCAAAAGTGAGCCGCCGTAAGGGCGGAACCCATAGCCGCCGTGACCGCAGCAACGGATATGTACCCAAACCCAAAAACCATCGCAGGCAAGCCAGCTCCCCCACCTGACTGCATTTCAAGCAGGCAGGCTGATGCCCACCCATCAAACGGTGGAAGCTGGCATTTCAATCAAAAGATCAGAAGAACCCCAACGGATTAATGTCGTAGCTCACCAGCAGGTTCTTGGTCTGCTGGTAATGGTCGAGCATCATCTTGTGGTTCTCACGCCCCACGCCCGACTTCTTGTAACCCCCAAACGCAGCATGCGCCGGGTACAGGTGATAACAGTTAGTCCACACACGCCCGGCCTTGATCGCCCGGCCCATGCGGTAGGCACGGTTGATATCGCGGGTCCACAGCCCGGCACCCAGGCCGAATTCGCTGTCGTTGGCAATCGCCAGGGCTTCGGCTTCGTCCTTGAAGGTGGTCACGCCCACCACCGGGCCGAAGATTTCTTCCTGGAACACACGCATTTTGTTGTGGCCCTTGAGCAGGGTCGGCTGGATGTAATAGCCGCTGGACAGGTCGCCCTCCAGGTGTTCGGCGGCGCCGCCGGCCAGCAGTTCAGCGCCCTCCTCCTGGGCGATGGTCAGGTACGAGAGGATCTTGTCGTACTGCTGCTCGGACGCCTGGGCACCGACCATGGTCTCGGTGTCCAGCGGGTTGCCACGTTTGATCTTGACGATCTTCTTCATCACCTCGGCCATGAACGGCTCGTAGATCGACTCCTGCACCAGCGCCCGCGACGGGCAGGTGCACACCTCACCCTGGTTGAAGAACGCCAGTACCAGGCCCTCGGCGGCTTTTTCGATAAAGGCCGGTTCCGCCTGCATGATGTCTTCGAAGAAGATATTCGGCGACTTGCCACCCAGCTCGACGGTAGACGGAATAATGTTCTCGGCCGCCGCGTGCATGATGTGCGCGCCCACCGGGGTGGAGCCGGTAAAGGCGATCTTGGCGATGCGCTTGCTGGTGGCCAGGGCCTCACCGGCTTCGCGGCCAAAGCCCTGGACAATGTTCAGCACACCCGCCGGCAACAGGTCGGCGATCAGCTCGGCAAACACCATGATCGACAGCGGCGTCTGCTCGGCCGGTTTGAGCACGATGCAGTTGCCGGCGGCCAGGGCCGGGGCGAGTTTCCAGGCGGCCATCAGCAGCGGAAAGTTCCACGGAATGATCTGCCCGACCACGCCCAGGGGCTCGTGGAAGTGATAGGCAGTGGTCAGCTCGTTGATCTCGGCGGCCCCGCCTTCCTGGGCGCGGATGCAGCCGGCGAAGTAGCGGAAATGGTCGGCGGCCAACGGCACGTCGGCATTCAGGGTCTCGCGCACGGCTTTGCCGTTGTCCCAGGTCTCGGTCACGGCCAGCACTTCCAGGTGCTGCTCGATGCGGTCGGCAATTTTCAACAGCACCAGAGAGCGATCCTGGGCCGAGGTCTTGCCCCAGGCGTCAGCGGCGGCATGGGCAGCGTCCAGGGCCTTGTCGATATCGGCGGCGCTGGAGCGCGGAAATTCAGCGATCACTTCCCCAGTGACGGGCGAGCTGTTGGTGAAGTACTCACCGTTGACCGGGGCCACAAACTCGCCACCGATAAAGTTACCGTAGCGCGGTTTGAAGGTGACGATGGCGCCGGGGGTGCCAGGTTGTGCGTAGATCATGATGAGGCCTCTTTCGGGGGGATGTTGTTATTGATCTATCCGTTGCATCTGAGCGCGTTCATAGCGGGGATACAGGTGGCTGACACTGCGGATCAGTTCGTAGCGGCTCAGGCTGATGGCCGCAAAACGCTCGGGAATGGGGCTGCGGATCATCTCGCCCATGGCGCTGCCGTTGGCGGCACCGATGGCCATGAGCTGGTCAAGCCAACCCAGGTAGTCACGCATTTGCTCGAAGGGTTGGCTGTCGGTTGCCACTGGCCCGTGGCCGGGCACGATCAACTTCCAGGGCAGGCCTTGCAGGGTGGCGATATCCGCCAGCCACACCGACAGGCCTGGGGTGTTGGGGGTGGTCAGGGCGCGCTGGTAAAACACCAGGTCGCCGGCAAACAGCACGCCGGTTGTTTCATCGAGAATCGCCAGATCGGCACCCGTGTGGCCACTCAAGGCCAACAGGCGCAAATGATGATTGCCGAAGGTCTGCACGCCGGGCGTGACGGTTTGGCTCGGCAGCAGCACTTCGGTGCCACGCATCCAGTCGCCAACCATGCGGTACATGTTTTCTGCCATAGCGTCGCCCTGCTCGCGCAGCAGCGTGGTGGTGCCTTGCAGGGCGCCGATGGGCACGTCCTTGAACGCTTGGTTGCCCAGCACATGGTCAGGATGGTGGTGGGTCAACAGGACCTGGATCACCGGTTTGTCGGTGACCGTGGCAATCGCCTGGCGCAATGCCTCGCCGTAGCGCCGGGACGGGCCGGTGTCGATAACCACTACCCCGGTTTCGGTGACGATAAACCCGGTATTGACGATATTGCCGCCGTTGTCCCTGGCGAAATTATCGGTGCTGCCTTCCAGCAGCCAGGTGTCGGCGGCGATCTGCCGGGGCTTGAGGGCGTAGTCCAGATCAGCCAGCGCCGGCAGGCTCAGGCCCAGCATTAACCACAGGAGCAGCTTCATGGGATCGCCCCTTCGAATTGGCTGCCGCTGGTGTCGCGCAGCACCAGGCGCACTGGCCCTGGGCTTTGCAGGTCAAACGCCAGGTCGGGGTTCTCGCTGACTGCCGCAAACAACTCCAGGCGTGCCAGCACCCGGTCCTGGGCGTCGCGCAATTGGGCATGGTTGATATAGAACTCAGGGATGCCGCTGACCATGCCGTTGTCCATGGGGTGCGCCACTTGCAGGCGCAACCGGCTGAAGTCCTGACGTGGGTAACGGCCGCCCAACACTTCCCCCAGGTGCTCTTCCCAGCCCGGCTGGCTGCGTACCACGCTGGGGGCGGTGCAGCCTCCGCCAGCGGCGTCGATCAGGGTCGAGCCCACATGCCACAGGCCATCCTTGGTCAATACGGCGGCGCGCAGCGGCGTGGCCTGTTCGATACGAATGCGGATCGCCAGCCACGGCAACACGCCCTCGCCCGGCTGGAAGTCGACGATTTTCGGCAGCGGATTGAGCTCGGCCCAGGCGATGATTTTCACCACGTCGTCCTTGAAGGCGCGGGCGTCGATTTCCAGCGGTACCTGGCGCGCATCTTCGGCAAATGGCGGCGCCAGCAGCTTGACCCGCTCATCAAAGACGAACGGGGCGTTGTCCAGAAACTGCTGGTGGAAATAATTCCACATCACCGACGGCACCGGATCTTTGCCGGGATCCATCCCGTAGGCGGCCAGTGGCAACCAGCAGGCCAACACCCAACTTGCGCGCCAGCCCATGGCTTACTCCTCGACGTGCACGCTATCAAGATAAGTGCGCACCGCCCACAAGGCTTCCTGGCTCAGGTAGTCGGCCATCTTCGGCATATACACCCGGCCATCGCGCACGGCGCCGTGGCGCACCCGCTCCACAAACCATTCGTCCCCGGCATCGCCCTCATCAAGCATGCGCAAGTCAGGCGCGATTCCGCCGGACTTGGCTTCAAGGCCGTGGCACGCGGCGCAGTTCTGGTTGTAGGCCGAAGCGCCGACTTCCACGGCCTTGTCGCGTTGCGGCGACTGGCGATACGGGTTCACCGCCGCCCAACCATCGGCATCCAGCGTTACGCCGGCATCCTTGACCGGCGTCAGTCCCTTGGTTTCCACGGCCGTGGGTGTGACGTTGCCATGGGCCCAGACGGAGCCTGTACCGATCACGCCGGCCAAGAGGCCAGCCAGCAGCAAGGCGTTGCGTTTTGTTGTCATTGTTTTTCCCTCAGGATTGCACGCAAAACCCCTTTGCAGAGGCTATGGCAACCATCTTAGGAACGCCTCGCCAAGGGCCGTATGCTGCTTTGGTGGCCGGGGTCTACTCCCTTGGTAGTAAGGCTTGCGAGGCACTGCTAAATCAGATGCGGTTCGGGAAATTGTCCCGGCCACACCGGGACATTTTCCGTATCCGCGCGCCCCGTCGACGCAGCAACCTGTGCAGGCCAAAACCTCCACTGGGAACTGCAACCATGACAATAAGATCGCTACCCGCCCTCTCGCCGCTGAGCCTTGCCGTGCAGGCTTTCCTGCTGGTCGGCAGCCTGTCCTTGAGTGCGGCGAGCTTCGCCGCGGCTGAACCTTCCAAGCAGACACGTAACATCACCTGGGAAGACATTGCCAACGACCACCTGACCACCAAGGACGTGCTGCAATACGGCATGGGCACCAATGCCCAGCGCTGGAGCCCGCTGGCCCAGGTCAACGACAAAAACGTATTCAAGCTGACGCCGGCCTGGTCCTACTCGTTCGGCGATGAGAAGCAGCGCGGCCAGGAATCCCAGGCTATCGTCAGCGACGGCGTGGTCTACGTCACCGGTTCCTACTCCCGGGTCTTCGCCCTCGACGCCAAGACCGGCAAGCGCCTATGGACCTACAACCACCGCCTGCCCGACAACATTCGCCCGTGCTGTGACGTGGTCAACCGTGGCGCAGCGATCTTCGGCGACAAGATCTACTTCGGCACCCTCGATGCGCGCCTGATCGCCCTCGACAAAAACACCGGCAAAGTGGTGTGGAATAAAAAGTTCGGTGACCACGCCGCCGGCTACACCATGACCGGCGCCCCGGTGCTGATCAAAGACAAGGTCACCGGCAAGGTCCTGCTGATCCACGGCAGCTCCGGTGATGAATTCGGCGTGGTCGGCCAACTGTTTGCACGCGACCCGGACACCGGCGAAGAAGTGTGGATGCGTCCGTTTGTCGAAGGCCACATGGGCCGCCTCAATGGCAAGGACAGCACCACCACCGGCGATGTGAAAGCGCCTTCGTGGCCGGATGATCCGACCACCGAAACCGGCAAGGTCGAGGCCTGGAGCCACGGCGGCGGCGCCCCTTGGCAGAGCGCCAGTTTCGATGCCGAGACCAACACGATCATCGTCGGCGCCGGCAACCCCGGCCCGTGGAACACCTGGGCGCGCACCTCCAAGGACGGCAACCCCCACGACTTCGACAGCCTTTACACCTCAGGCCAGGTCGGCGTCGACCCAAGCACCGGCGAAGTGAAATGGTTCTACCAGCACACGCCAAACGATGCCTGGGACTTCTCCGGCAACAACGAGCTGGTGCTGTTCGACTACAAGGACAAGGACGGCAAAGTGGTCAAGGCCACCGGCCACGCCGACCGCAACGGGTTCTTCTACGTGGTAGACCGCAACAACGGCAAGCTGCAGAACGCCTTCCCGTTCGTCGACAACATCACCTGGGCCAGCCATATCGACCTGAAGACCGGGCGCCCGGTAGAAAACGAAGGCCAGCGTCCGGCCAAGCCATTGCCAGGTGAAACCAAGGGCAAACCGGTGGAAGTCTCGCCGCCGTTCCTCGGAGGCAAGAACTGGAACCCCATGGCCTACAGCCAGGACACCGGCCTGTTCTACATCCCGGGCAACCAGTGGAAAGAGGAATACTGGACCGAGGAGGTCAACTACAAAAAAGGCTCGGCGTACCTGGGCATGGGCTTCCGTATCAAGCGCATGTATGACGACCACGTCGGCACCCTGCGGGCAATGAACCCCACCACCGGCAAGGTGGTATGGGAGCACAAGGAAGCCCTGCCGCTGTGGGCTGGCGTGCTGGCGACCAAGGGCAACCTGGTGTTCACCGGCACGGGCGATGGCTTCTTCAAGGCCTTCGACGCGAAAACCGGCAAGGAGCTGTGGAAGTTCCAGACCGGCAGCGGCATCGTCTCCCCGCCGATCACCTGGGAACAGGATGGCGAGCAGTACATCGGCGTGACCGTCGGCTACGGCGGCGCGGTGCCGTTGTGGGGCGGCGACATGGCCGAGCTGACCAAGCCGGTGGCACAAGGCGGGTCGTTCTGGGTGTTCAAGATCCCAAGCTGGGATAACAAGACCGCCCAAAAATAATCCACTCCAGGGCAAGGGGTCGCTGTCCGTGGCGAGGGGGCTAGTCCTCCGTTGGGCCGCGCAGCGGCCCCTCCCCCAAAGCCCCCTCCCTCAAGGTCTTGCCATGAACTACCTTCCCCTCGTGCTACTCCTGGCTTTACCCATCGCCCACGCCGACGACGGCGACGACCAACCCCTGGTCATCAACGGCTGCACCATCGCCCCCCACAGCCAATGCCCCGGTGCCAACCTCAAGGGCGCCAACCTGCGTAACCAGGACTTGAGCAAAATGAACCTGGCCGGCGCCGACCTGCGCGAGGCCGACCTGCGCCACGCCAACCTCGACCTGGCCAACCTGGAAAAAGCCCAACTGCAAGGCGCCAACCTGACCCGCGCCAGCCTGCAACAAGCCAACCTGCGCCTGGCCGACTTCACCGGCGCGACGCTGATGGCCGCACAAGGCTGGGGCATGTTTGCCCAGGGCGCGCAATTTGAAAACGCCAACCTCAGCGCCGCCTACCTGCAATTTGCGCGGTTGTCGGGGGCCAAGCTGCACAAGGCCAACCTGCGTGCGGCGGACCTGGAAATGACCTGGTTGAGCAAGGCTGACCTGCAAGGCGCGGACCTGAGCGATGCCAACCTACAAGAAGCCAAGTTCGGTGAAAGCAACCTGGAACAGGCCACCCTCACCGGCACCCGCCAGCACTATGCCAATTTCCAGGATGCCAATATGGAAGGCTGCAAGGATTGCCCCACCACCTGGGACCGCTAACTGTTGTAGGAGCCGGCTTGCCGGCGATGAGGGCCTTGAGTCCTGCGCAGCCAATTCGGCCGCCATCGCCAGCAAGCCGGCTCCTACAAGGGGCGATTTATCCTGTGTTCGCCGAGGCTTTGGCCTAGAAGGCTTTACTCACCTGTGCCCACACCCGTGGCGTGCGCGACACGTCGCTTTGCGGGTCCGCATTGCCGACCCGCCAGGCCGCAACAGTACTCAGGCGCCAGCCCGAAGCACTCCAGTTGGCCCCCACACCTGTCGCCGAGAGGCTGCGATGGTTTTCCCCGTCCGACCACGTGTCTTTAATCAAACGCACCGAGCCGTGATCGACAAAGGTCAGCAGGTTCCACTGCTCAGTCAATGCATAGCGCAGTTCCAGATTGGCCACATACCCCTGGTCACCCGCTGCCTCGCCCTGGGGATAGGCCCGCACGCCATAGGCGCCACCCAGGCTGATCTTCTCCGATGAGTCGAGGTTGCCGTCCGCCCACTGGCCCTGCACCTGCCCATACAGGCTAAAACGCTCACTCAAGCGTTGCAGGCGCACCACGCTGGGGTTGATCTTCTGGAAGCGCCCGGCGGTCTTGGCGGTCAAGCCGTCGAACAGTTTGTCGAAGGCGCCGTCCAGGTTCAGGCTGCCTTCGCTCCAGGCCAGGGAGAACGCACTGACGCCACCGCCCAGCAGGTTATCGCGCAGGTTACCGTCCACACTGGCAGTCACTACCCGCGCCTGTTTCTTGCTGCTTGAATCGTAGAGGTCGATGTCGTCGCGCAGGTGTTTGTGGTCGTATTGCAGTTGCGCATTCAGGCTGAAGGCGCGGGTGCGAATCAGCGGCTGCTGGACAAACACGCTGGCAATCCGCGCATTGCCCTTGGCGTCCAGTTCGTCGAAGTCCTTGGCCAGTTGATAGTCCATGTCCGAATAGGCCACGCCCACTTGGGTCGACCACGGGCCGACCGGCAGTTGATAAGCCGCGCGGTAGTAGTGCTGGTCCTCGTCGCTGCCCATCACCCGTACGCTGGCCTGATCGCCCAGGCCCAAGGGGCTGGCCAGGTTCAATGTCCCGCCCAGGCGATACTCGCCGGTGAATCGGTTGCCGTAGTTGTCCAGGTCCACCTGGCCGGAGACCAGCGGGGCATCCTTGACATCCACCACCAGGTCCGTGGCACCCACCACTGCGCCTGGTTGCAGGGTGGATTGGACGGCCACGCCAGGGGTCTGCTGCAGCAACAGCAAACTGCGCTCCAGCGGCGCAGCACGTACGGCCTCACCCGGGTCCAGCGCCGACAGCGGCGCCTGCAGCACGCCATCGCGCACACGGGATTGGTTGTTGATCCTGATCTGGCCGTACTGCCCTTCCAGCACGCTGATGCTCACCACGCCCTTGTCGATTTCCTGCGCCGGTAAATACGCACGGGCCAGCGGGTAGCCCTGCTGGCGATACAACGCAGTGATACGCGCCACACCGGCCTGCAATTCACCGAGGCTGACCACACGGTTTTGCAGGTCGACCAGCAGCGCCAGCAATTGATCGTCGGCAATCACCGTGTTGCCGGTAATCGTAAAGCCATTGACCTGCAACGTCGGCCCGGTGACTTTCGCCGTGGTGTCCGGCGCCGCTGGCAGGTTCAATTCCAGGGTCTGTTTGGGCGGCAGGCTCAGTGGCTGGCTCTGGATTTCACGCATCGACTGCCCGGCATCCGGGGCGATTTCAGCGTGGGCCATCCCACCTGTCGCGGTGAGCAAGGCAAGCGCAATCGGGTTTAAACGCAGACGCATGAATCAGAGTCCTTCTGGAAGGCGCAAGCCTTGGTCAACGAGGGTATAGAGGTCATTGGGCAGTTGCAGCCCGCTGGGTACCGGGGCCTGTGTCGGCTTGGGCAGATTGCGCAATGGTTCGACGACTTCGACCACGGTTTGCAGCGGTGCCAATAGCGGTGCATCCACCGTCAGCAGGCCATCGATGTAAGCGATCTCGTAGTTGGTGGCAGACAGGCCCGAAGCACTGACCTGATACTCGCCGGCGCTGGCACCCGAGGGGGCGCTGAACAGCAGGCTGCCGCTCAGGTCTGAAGCCACGCTGTCAGTGCCGAGCAGCCCGTTATAGGCCACCTCGAACGCGGGGGTTTGGCCTTGCGGGACCCTCGTATCGCCCACGGTGACGTTCAGTAACGCCTTGGTGATATCGGCCGTAGTCGCTGCCGTGCGGCTGACCTGATAGTTGCCCAAGTCCACACCGGCCAGGGTGATATCGCTGATATTCACGGTTTTGCCGGTGGCCGCGTTTTTGTCGCTGAAGCTGCCATTGGCCGAGAGCACAGATACATCGTCACCGCTCACCAAGCCGTTGAAACCGGCACCCGCCAGGTTCAGCACCGCTCCAGTGGTGGCGTCGTAGACCTTGTTGCCCGCGGTGATGCCGGTGACGTTCAGGGCCTTGGTGCTGATATCGGCGCTCAGGCCCACAGGATCGCTGATGCTGTAGTTACTCGCCAGGCCGCCGTTGCTGCCATTGACCAGGGTGGCGCCGCTGGCGGTCACGGTCTTGCCGGTGCCGGCGTTTTTATCGCTGAACGTAGCGCTGAGGCCGGTGACGCCGAGGGTTTCGCTGCCCACCAGGCCATCCAACACACCACCGCTAAGGCTGGCGAGGTTGTTGCCGTCATACACTTTGCCGTTGGCCTGCATGCCGCTGATGGTCAGGGCCTTGGCGCTGATATCGGCGCTCAGGCCAGTGGGGTTGCTGAGGCTGTAGTTGCTCGCCAGGCCGCCGTTGCTGCCATTGACCAGGGTGGCACCACTGGCGGTCACGGTTTTGCCGGTACCCGCGTTTTTATCGTCGAACGTTGCACCAAGGCCTGTCACGCCAAGGCTCTCGGAGCCCACCAGGCCATCCAACACACCACCACTGAGGGTCACCGCATTAGTGCCGTCATAGACCTTGCCGCCCGCTGTCACGCCAGTGAGCGTCAGGGCCTTGGCGCTGATATCGGCGCTCAAGCCCATGGGATTGCTGATGCTGTAGTTACTCGCCAAGCCGCCGTTGCTGCCATCGACCAGGGTAGCGCCGCTGGCGGTCACGGTCTTGCCGGTGCCGGCGTTTTTATCGCTGAACGTAGCGCTGAGGCCGGTGACGCCGAGGGTTTCATTGCCCACCAGGCCATCCAACGCACCACCGCTGAGGCTGGCGAGGTTATTGCCGTCATACACTTTGCCGTTGGCCTGCAGGCCGCTGATGGTCAGGGCCTTGGCGCTGATATTGGCGCTCAAACCCGTGGGGCTGCGCAGGATGTAGTTACTGGCCAGGCCGGTACCATCGGCCAAGCTGCCACCGCTGACGGTGACAGTTTTGGCATTACCGACGTTGGCGTCCAGGAACACCCCGGCCAATGTTTGGAGGCTCAGGGTTTCACCGCTGACCAAACCACTGAGCACGCCACCGGATAAAGTGGCCGCCGTGGTGCCGTCGTAAGTCTTGCTATTGGCGGTGACACCGGAAACGGTCAGGGTCTTGGCGGTGATATCGGCAGTCCATCCCGTTGGATTGGCAAGGCTGTAGTTGCTGGCCAGGCCGCCGTTGCCACCATTGACCAGGGTTGTACCGCTGGCCGTCACGACCTTGTCGGTGCCGACGTTTTTGTCCGCAAAGGTGGCGGTAAGGCCCGTCACCCCGAGGGTTTCACTCCCGACCAAACCACTCAGGGAACCGCCGCTCAGCGAGGCCGAGAGGCGACCGTCATAGACTTTGTCGACAACGCTCATGCCGATGATGGCCAGGGCCTTGGGCGTAATACTGGCCGTGGTCGTGGCCGTGTTGTTGACGAAGGTGTAGTTGCCCAGGTCGCTGCCTGACAGGGTGATATTGCTGATCAGGACCGTCTTGCCATTGCCGGCATTCTTGTCGGTGAACTGGCCGGCGGCGCCGGCCAACACCACGTCATCCCCGCTGACTTTTCCGTTGATCGTCGCACCTAGGGGGTTGAGGGATGCGCTGGTATTACCGTTGTAGACCTTGCTATCGGCAATCAAGCCGCTGATGCCGCTGATGACGGCCTTGGAAATATCACCGCTCAGACCGGCTGGCTGGCTGAGCCTGTAGTTTTGCGCAAGCCCCGACCCGTTACTCAAGGTCACGGCGGCAACCGTCACGGCCTTGCCGACACCAGCATGTTTGTCCGCATAATTGCCGATAGCGTCAAACCCCAGGGTCTGCGTGCCCACCAGGCCATTGAGGGTGCCACCGCTCAAGGCCACCGAAGCGCTGCCATCGTAGACCTTGTTCGCCGTCAGGCCACTGATGGTGAGGACCTTTTGGGTGATGTTGGCAAGCACCGGGCTGATGCTCAGAGGGTTTATGTTGTAGTTGCGGGCAAGGCCACCGCCGCCGCCGTCGCCCAGGGCCACGTTGATCTGCACGGTTTTCCCGTTGGCGGCATTGGCGTCGGCGAATAGACCGCTCAAGGTCATGGTCACGGATTCGCCAACCACCAGGCCACTGAGCTGACTAAACGGCTGGAGACTGACGGAGGTAGTGCCGTCATAGACCTTGCTGTCTGCCATCACGCCAGTGACGCTCAAGGCTTTGGGGGTAATATTGGCGCTCAGCGGGCTGCTGGTATCGAGTCTGTAGTTGCCTGCCGCGATGCCGCCCAGGCCCAGGTCAACCTGGATGCCAGTGCCGGCGTCTTTGCTGGTAAAGGCAGCGCTCAGCGTCACCTTGTCGATGTCTGCGGCAACCAGCCCGAACAGCGTATGACCGCCCAGGGTGGCGACAGTGGTGCCGTCATACACTTTGTTGTTGACCGTGGTGCCGGCCGTGCTCAGGGTGGCCTTGTTCACCGACAAGGTGCCGTCGATGTAGTTGATCGAATAGCCAAACTGCCCACCTGTCGAGGCAAGTCCGCTCAATTTCAGGCTGTAGTCGCCAGCATTGATCGCTCCGACGCCAGTGCCGCCCAACACCAGGGAGCCGGTCAGTCGACCGTCGGCGTCAAGGTTTGGCGTATAGGCGCCGCCGTAGGCAGTGCCGTCGTAGGTTTTCGTGATGTCGCCAGCCACCACGTTCAACTGGGTCATGAAGCTGCGCAGCAGCGGGCCAGAACCACCGTTGTAAACCACCCAGGTCTTGTCCAGGTCCCAGCCGGCGTTGGAAAAGGTGGATAGGGTCTGGATTTGTGTTGTGGTCAGTCCACCGGATTGCGTCGGCAAAACCATCCACTCGCCCTCGGCATAAAGCTGCCCCGTCGCGTTGGTGTCCCAGAAATTGCCGGAAGACACGGTATTACCGAAATTGGAACCCATGATCCCACCAGCGACCCCATTTCCCGAGTTAGCCGTCACCCGGCCACTGACGAAGTTGTTCGATAAGCTGCCGCTATCCCGCTGGCCAACCAAACCGCCTGCCAAGTCAGCCGTTGCCGTCACAGAGCCGCTGAAATAGGAGTTGGAAATACTGCCCCCTCCTTGCTGCCCAACCAAGCCACCGGCATAGACCTCAGCTGTCACCGTCGCACTGGAGAAAGTGCCCGTCAGCGTCCCGAGGCTGTAACCGACAATGGAACCGGTGTAAGCCGCGCCGCTGATACTGCCACCGTCAAGCCCCAGGTTACTGACGCGTCCCGTCTCGGAGATCGCACCAAACAGCCCGTTATATTGCTGATTGCCGCGGTCAATCTTCAGGTTTTTGATCACGTGCCCTTGGCCGTCAAGGCTGCCCATGAAATTTATCCCTCGATTGGCCTCGCCCAGTTGCACAAAAGTGCCATTCCACACATCAGTCGTTCCCGCCGTGGCCCCGGCGACGATATCGCGGCCCAGGGTGTATGTGGCGTTGCGGTCCATGGCCACCAACTGCAGTTGGTGGGCGTTGGTGATAGTCGTGGAGTACTCGCTGGCCAGCATCGGCAGCGTGCCACTGCTGCCGTTGTTGATGCCGCTGCTGTCGGCATTGACCATCACCCACGCATTGCCTGTGGCACCGGGTAAGGCGCTGAAGTTGAATCCCTGGAAGCTGGAGGTCTGCTTCATTTGCGCGGAGCTCAAGCCCACTGCGGTACCTGTACCTACATCACCAGTACTGATGTCGTTACCCCAGCCTGAAAGCCCTGAGTTGACAGTCGTGTTGTAGTAGCCGCTGGTGACCGAACCAGCGCTGTGCCGGCCAATCAGGCCACCCGAAGCGGAGCCGGTGACCTTGCCAACCGAATAGGCATTGACGATGGTGCCTCCGGCATTGAGCCCCACAAGCCCACCATTGTTGGCCGTATTGGTGAGGGCACCGGTCACCGAGCCGGTACTGTAGACGTTGCTCAAACTGCCCCGATTGACCCCAACCAAACCACCGTTGTACGAGCCGCTGCCGACCCCGTTGATACCCACATTGCCGGTGGCGTAGCTGTTGGTGATCTGCCCGCCCAAGAAGTTGTTACCCACCAGCCCACCCGCCGTGCCGCCACCGGTAACGGTACCTGTGGCATAGCTGTTGGTGATGACCCCCGTCGCCCGGTTGGCCGAAACCAGACCCCCGTTGTACTGCGCGTTGGTCGTACTGGTGACATTCCCCGTCGCACTGCTGTTTTCGATGCGCCCCTCGTTGCGCACCACCAGGCCACCCAGCCCCGCCCCGCGCAAACCGATCACATTCGCCGTGGAATAGCTGTTGCGCACAATACCCGTGTCGGTGTTCAACGAGACCAGCCCCGCCGCGCCGGCGTAGTTGGTGGACGTCACGGTGCCTGAGGTATGGCTGTTGCTGACGATACCGGTGTTGGTGCCCACCAGGCCGCCCAGTTGTACATAGTCGGTGCCGGTGACCGCACCGCTGGCGTAGCTGTTGTCGACCCACCCACGGTTGTAACCCACCAAGGCGCCAACGGCGTAGATCGACGGGAAGACATCGACCAGCGTGCCCGTCAACGCGATCGACACATTGGTCAACCCCACGTTACGCACCGCGCCGGTGGCACTTACAGCGCCAAACAAGCCGGCATCGGTGGTGGTGCGATTCATGCTCAGGTTACTGATGCTATGGCCCAGGCCATCAAACGTGCCGGTAAACTCCCCGCCTGCGACCGTGCCCAGGGAATCGAACCCCGTACCACCATTCCAGGTAGCCGTGGCTGCAGCATTGATATTGCTCCCCAGCACAAAGTTGCCGCTCAACGCGCCATTGATCCCTTGCAGGTCCAGGCCAGTGACGCTGCCCATCGCACCGAGGCTAGTGATCACGGTGTAGTCCACACGCGTGCCGTCGCTGCCTTGCTTGGTGCTGTAATTCTGCCCTGCCGCCAGGTTGACCGGGGCCTTGATATTGATGCTGCTGGTACTGCCCGCTGCTACCGCACCCTGGCCATATTCCACGGCCAGTTTGGCGCTGCCGGAGCCGAACATTTCCTTGTTGATATTGACGTTGTTGTGGGCGGTCAGGGTCAGGGTGTTGGCGTTCCAGACCACAGTGTCATTGACGGTGATATTGCCCGCGCTGGAACCGGTGGCGACGGTCGCAACGGTCATATTGGTGGTTTTCAGCCGGTCGCTGACAGCGGCCCCGGTAATGTCGCCACCGGTAGCGGCGATGGTGTAGTCAGTCGGATCGATCAGCCAGTTGCCAGTCTTGCCCTTGGCCGCTGCCGTGGTGATTTTTGCGCTGTCGGCCACCTTGACGTGGGCACCGGAGGTCTCGATAAACCCACCGTTGCCGCCGCTCGGCGCCGAGGCATCCAGGGTGCCGGCCACTTGCACCGTGCCACCGTCAAAACCGCCGAGCAGGACGATCTTGCCGCCCTTCTCGCCCAGGGTATGGGCTTCAATCACCCCGGTGTTGTTGACCACGGTTTGCAGCAAGGCGTCGCTGGCCTTGGCGGTCATGATCACCTGGCCGCCGTCGGCCTGGATCAATTGGCGGTTTTCCACCAGGGCATTTTTGGTGGCTTCATCGACCTGTACGTTGAGCAGGCCGTCACCGGCAAAGTCCAATGTCACTTTATTGCCGGCGGCCAGGGCCACGTTGCCCAGCTTGGCGGCGATCACCCCCTGGTTGCTCACGGTCCCGCCCAGCAGCGCCACCGCGCCGCCGTCGCCGGCCTTGATCGAGCCCTGGTTGACCACACTGGCATTGCCGGTACTGCCTTGGCCCTGGAACTTATAGTTGCCGGCGGCAAAGTCGCTGTTGGTTATATCCAAGGTCGAGGCCACCAGGCCACCGACATCCACCGACGAGCCTTTGCCGAACAGCACGCCATTGGGATTGACCAGGAACACCTGCCCGTTGGCGTTCAGTTGGCCCATGATCTTCGAGCCATCACTGCCGACCACGCGGTTCAGCGCCACGGAGTCCTTGCCTGGCTGGACAAAGGTGACTCTCTTGTCGGCGCCGATATTGAAGCTCTGCCAGTCGATGGCGAGTTTTTGCGTGGTTTGGTTGATGACCATCTGCTGCTGGTCGGGCGTAAGAATTTGCCCATTGCCCAGCACTACCTGACCACCGGTAGGCAAGCCAGATGCCAGGGCGGACGCAGGCACCAGGGTGGCACCGCCGAGTATCAGCGCAATCGCAAACTGCAAGGGGCGCAACGGGGCGCACAACTCGGTATGTTCCACGTCATGAACCGCACCAACGCTACCGCGCTTGGCTTGTCGGCTGGCGTTTTCGCTGGCAACCACCCACGCGCTAAGGCTGTGATTCCAGATCACACTGAAAATGCGGTTCATGATTGAGGTCGTCCCTGAGCAACAAATGGCACGATGCCATTACTTGTAGGACAATTCTGCATGGATACGGTGAGTTTGTAAGCGCCTTGGGATGATAAAACTCATCTAATCGAGGTTTTTTTTCATATTTTGGATCCATTTTGCTCAGATCAATTGAGCACCAACATCAAAAGCATTAAAGCCATAATCTAACGCTATCAACCCCGATCAAATATTGATCATCCCGCGGCCCTGACCAACCCCATATCAATCCCCACGTGCACCATTTCGGCATGGGAGGTCACCTGTAATTTGCTCTTGAGCAACGTCAAGTGATTGGATACGGTCTTGCTGCTGATACTCAGTTGATCAGCGATCGAACGGGTGGGTGTGCCCTTGGCCAGCATCAGGAAAATCTCCAGCTCACGCGCCGTCATGCCCTGCAGGCGGTGATCGACCGGATGGTAAGCCAGCTCGGTAGCCAGGGCCTGTTCGATGTAGGTATGCCCGTCGAGGATGCGCTGCACCGCTTCAGTCATCACTCCAGGCGTTGCGCCCTTGGTGATATAGCCCGACGCCCCGGCCTCCAGGGCCTGGCGTACCAGGGGCAACTCTTGGTGTTGGCTGAAAAACAACACGCGCAATTGCGGCAGGCGCTGGCGCAGGCGGCGGGTGGTTTCCAGGCCGCTGATGCCTGGCAGGCCGACACCGGTGATCACCAGGTTCGGCACCGCCTCCTGCACCCGCGCCAGCGCTTCTTCGCCACTGCCCGCCTCACGCACCTCGACACCCGACAGCAATGCGCGTAACAGACTGGCGTAGCCGAGCCGCACGACGGCGTGCTTGTCCACCAGCAGGATATTCATGATGCATGCACCGGCATCACCAGCAGCGGCGCCGGTCGCGAGCCGTGGAGCTTGTCGACCCCGATCAGGCTCAGGATCAGCAAAAACGGCAAGAGCAGCGCCTTGAGAATTCGCATGATCGTACAACTCCCGGGGATGATCGTTGCTGCCATGCTAGAGCCCGCAAGCGACCGGCGATTTACTACTTTGGTACTGGTTTTGCTGTCTATCGTCGCATTCCCAAGGCAGCGCGACTGGCATGTAATGGACGCATAACTATAAGGATCGTACCTGCCATGCTGCCCGCCCGACTGACCCTGGTTGCCGTGCTGTCGCTGACCCCGCTATTGGCGGCTGCCGAGGCGCCAAGCCCGTTGTTTTCCCGCGACGGCTACCGCATCAACCTTTACCGCAGCCCCACGCCAGATCACCTGCCGGGCGCGACCATCGTCGACACCCCTGCCCTGCAAGCCCTGCTGGCACAACAGCCACGCCCGGTGCTGATCGACGTCTATCGCCGGCAATGGCTGCACGGCCAGTTCATCGAAGACCAGCCCCACGCCAACGTGCCCGGCAGCCATTGGCTGGCCAATACCGGCGATGGAGAGCTGACGCCCGAATGGCAAAGCTACTTTGCCCGCCACCTGTACACCTACAGCGGCGGTAACCTGGCGCAACCTTTGGTGTTCT
This sequence comes from Pseudomonas sp. WS 5027, assembly GCF_012985695.1. NCBI lineage: Bacteria > Pseudomonadati > Pseudomonadota > Gammaproteobacteria > Pseudomonadales > Pseudomonadaceae > Pseudomonas > Pseudomonas sp. WS 5027. The sequence continues at coordinate 20,776 of NZ_JAAQWU010000038.1, forward strand.
ACTGCCGCTCCGATTGCTGGCTGAGTTGGAACGCGGTAAAACGGGCCAAAGCCTTGGGCTATAGCGCTGTGTATTGGTATCGCGATGGCCTGGACGCGTGGGAGGCGGCAAAGCTGCCAGTCGCCGCGGCACACCCTGAGCCCTTTGAGCTTGCCCACTGAACCACCACAATAAAAAGGTGAACGGCCATGTATAAAATTCTGATTGCCGACGATCACCCGCTGTTTCGCGAAGCGATCCATAACGTCATCAGCGACGGTTTTGCCGGTAGCGAAGTGATGGAAACCGCCGACTTGGACAGCGCCCTGGCCCTGACCCAAGAGCACGACGACCTCGACCTGATCCTGCTGGACCTGAACATGCCCGGCATGCACGGCCTCAATGGCCTGATCAACCTGCGCAACGAAGCGCCGACGATTCCCGTGGTAATTGTCTCGGCCGAGCAGGACAAGCAGATCGTGCTACAGGCCATTACCTACGGTGCGGTCGGCTTTATCACCAAGTCCTCGCCACGGGCGCAGATGACCGAGGCGATCCAGCAGATCCTCAATGGCAACGTGTACCTGCCGCCGGATATCATCCGCACCCAGAAAAACCCCGGCCAGCGGCGCATGCACGACAACCCGGCCTTCGCCCCGGAACTACTCCAGGCCCTGACCCGCAAGCAGTTGCTGGTGCTGGAACGCATGACCAAGGGCGAGTCGAACAAGCAGATTGCCTACACCCTGGAAATCGCCGAAACCACGGTGAAGGCCCATGTCTCGGCGATCCTGCGTAAGTTGAATGTGCATAACCGGGTGCAGGCGATCCTCAGTGCCGGGGATATCGACTTTGGGTCCTACCTGCGGCGCTAACCCTCCCTGTAAGAGCCTGTTTGTAGTGGCTAGCGGGCTTGCTGTGGCGAGCGGGCTTGCCCCGCGCTGGGCTGCGTAGCAGCCCCAAAACCTGCGCCCTAAGCCTCGCTGATACAACTCTGCAGTCTTGTTGGGGCTGCTGC
>NZ_JAAQWU010000039.1:0-20774 GCF_012985695.1 Pseudomonas sp. WS 5027
GCTGGGCTGCGAAGCAGCCCCAGTAGGCCGAATGCGCTGTATCAGATACACCGTAGCTGGTTTTGGGGCTGCTTCGCAGCCCAGCGCGGGGCAAGCCCGCTCGCCACAATAGCCCGCTCCCACATGGGAACTGCGGCAACTTCAGCTTTTGTGCAATTTACTCATCAACTGCGCCTCGGCCTGGGTCAGGCCGCAGGATTGGGTCAGTTCATCCACCGTGGCGCCCATGCCCACCAGCTTCGCCGCTTGGGCGAAGGACAGGTTGGCCGGGTCGCGCTGTTCCAGTGCCGACAGTTTGTCGGGCAATGGGGCGAGGATTGAACGCAATTCATGCACGTCCTCCCCCACCCGCACGGCGCTTTGCTGGTAGTTGTCCACGCGCTTGGCCATCTCGCGCAGGCGTTGGTCGCGCACGGCGTCGCGCTCGGCCTGCTGCAGCGCCGACTCGCGCTGCTGGCGCATATGACGCAGCAACACCACGAGGGTCCCGACCCACAGCAGGGCCAGGACGATTACCGCTACCTCAAGCATCAATCAGATGTTCTCCAGGTCCGACCACTCTTCTTCGCTCATCATCTTGTCCAGCTCAACCAGAATCAGCAGTTCGCCGTTCTTGTTGCATACGCCCTGGATAAACTTGGCCGATTCTTCGTTGCCGACATTCGGCGCAGTCTCGACTTCCGACTGACGCAGGTAAACCACTTCGGCCACGCTGTCGACCATGATCCCGACCACTTGCTTGTCGGCTTCGATGATCACGATCCGGGTGTTGTCGTTGACTTCAGTCGGCATCAGGCCAAAGCGCTGGCGGGTGTCGATCACGGTCACGACGTTGCCGCGCAGGTTGATGATGCCCAGCACGTAGCTCGGCGCACCCGGTACTGGCGCGATTTCGGTGTAGCGCAGCACTTCCTGCACGCGCATTACGTTGATGCCGTAGGACTCGTTGTCCAGTTTGAAGGTCACCCATTGCAGAATCGGATCATCCAAACCCTGTGCGGACGCTGACGACTTGTTCATACCCCTGACCCCTTCAAATACCGTTGATAACGGCGTGTGTTCTTCTTTGGCAGCACCGTGGCGCTGCGCCTCTTATCAAGTACGTTTGTTACCTGGCAGATCTTTTACCGCGCCGCTGGCAATCAGCTCCGCCAATTCGGCGACATCCAGCAGCGCGCACATATGTTCAATCACCGTGCCCGCCAGCCATGGCCGCTGGCCACGGTGGCTGCGCCATTTGATTTCGTTGGGGTCCAGGCGCAGCGAACGGCTGACCTGATGCACCGCCAGCCCCCATTCGTAGCCCTGCACCGAGATCACGTATTGCAGGCCCTGGCGAAAATCATCGCGATAGCGGTCGGGCATCACCCAGCGCGCGGTATCCAGCACCTTGAGGTTGCCGGCCTGGCTCGGCAGGATCCCGAGGAACCACTCCGGCTGGCCGAACAACGGCGTCAGTTCCTGGCCTTCCAGGGAGTAGATCGACCCCAGGCACACCAGCGGCACCGCCAGCGTCAGACCGGCCACATCGAACAGCAGGCACTCGAACGACTCGGCAGCCCAGGCCGGCCGGCCATCGGTTTCCACCGGCGGCGGAGTAATGCTCGGCGGCCGATGCACCTCGGCCACTGGCGGTACCAGCACCAGCGGTAAAGGCTCAGGCACGACCGCAACGGCGACCGGCACCACCAACGCATCACGGGCCTGCTCTTCCAGGACCGCCAGTTGAAACTCATCCAGGCCGGCCTCAGCCTCGACCACAGGCACCGCCACCACCTCATCCAGCACCAGGATCGGCTCGGGCAGCAGTTCCTCGGTCGCCTCTTGCAGCAACGCATCCAGGTAGGACTGCAGCGCCAGTTGCGGCCGGGTCTTGATATCGACAGGACGATTCATCTGTATGCCCACGCGCAAGCCCCGTTAACCGTGTATTCAAAGGTTATCGGCGCGATGCCCCATGGACTTGAATTCAGGTTCATTTCACGCCACCTGCGCCACAAGTTGCTGGGCCAGCAGATGCTTGAGCAAGGCGCGGTACGCCAGTACGCCACGGCTCTTGCCGTCGAATTGCGACGGTGCCAGGCCTGCGCGGCTGGCGTCACGCAGGCGCGTGTCCACCGGGATATAGCCTTGCCAGATAGTTTCTGGGTAGGCGTCGCGCAATACGCGCAAGGTGCCGAGGGAGGCCTGGGTGCGACGGTCAAACAGGGTCGGCACGATGCTGAACGGCAGCGCCTGTTTGCGCGAACGGTTGATCATGGCCAGGGTGTTGACCATACGCTCCAGGCCCTTGACCGCCAGGTGTTCGGTTTGCACCGGGATCACCAACTGCTGGCTGGCCGCCAGGGCGTTGACCATCAGCACGCCGAGCAATGGCGGGCTGTCGATGATTGCGTAGTCGAAGTCCTGCCACAGCTGCGCCAAGCTCTTGGCGATCACCAGGCCCAGGCCGCTCTGGCCCGGCGACTGGCGCTCCAGGGTGGCCAGGGCGGTGCTGGAGGGCAACAGGGAAATATTTTCGTTGCTGGTGGGCAACAACAGTTGCCCGGGCAAGCCTGCGGGGACACTGCCCTTGTGCAGGAACAGGTCGAAGCAACTGTGCTCCAGGGCATCGGGATCGTAGCCGAAATAGCTGGTCATCGAGCCGTGGGGATCCAGGTCGACAATGACCACGCGCTTGCCCGCCTCGGCCAGCAGACCGGCTAAGGCGATGGAGGTAGTGGTCTTGCCGACCCCACCTTTTTGATTGGCAACTGCCCAGACTCTCATTCGAATTGTTCCTCCCGGCAGGCACTGGCTCGACCGAGAAATAGCACGAGGTTATAGAGCCGGTGACGGAGAATTGACGGCACTCTCCCGAACCGGCGGCTTTACGGGCGTCGGTGCAGTTTGTGTGCCAGCCCGCTTCATTGCAGCATCAGGTTGTGCATTGGCCGCGCCGGTGGCGGTCAGGCTGCGGCGCACATCCAGGTTGCGCGACACCACCAACACCACCCGGCGGTTGCGCGCACGGCCTTCAGCCGTCGCATTATTGGCCACGGGCTGGAACTCACCATACCCCACCGACGCCAGACGCCCAGGGTTCACGCCCTGCATCGCCAGCATGCGTACGATGCTCGCCGAACGCGCTGACGACAGTTCCCAGTTGGTGGGAAATTGCGCGGTATGGATCGGTTGGTCATCGGTAAAGCCTTCGACGTGGATCGGGTTGTCGAAGGGTTTGAGGATGGCCGCCACCTTATCGATGATGCTGAAGGCAATATCACTGGGCAGAGCATCGGCGCTGGCGAACAGCAGGCTGGAATTGAGCTCGATCTCCACCCACAGCTCATTGCCGCGAATGGTCATCTGGTTGGAGCTGATCAGATCGCCAAATGCCGCGCTGATATCGTCGGCGATGCTCTTGAGCGGATCGCTGCCGCCACTGATACCGGCGTCGGTCTCGTCGCTGTCCTTGACCAGGGGTTTGGCTGGGGTCATGGTCTTGGGCCGCTCGTCGCCAATGGGAATCGGCTTGAGGGCCCGATCGGAGTCGGTAAAAACCCCGACCAGGGCTTCGGAAATGACTTTGTACTTGCCTTCGTTGATCGAGGAAATGGAGTACATCACCACGAAGAAGGCGAACAGCAAGGTGATGAAGTCAGCGTAGGACACCAGCCAGCGTTCATGGTTGACGTGCTCTTCAGGCTCGCGGCGGCGACGGCTCACAGGCAATACCCCTCACAACACACATCAACTGTAGGAGCGAGCTTGCTCGCGAAAATCGCGAACGATAACGCGGGGCTGCGGGTTAAACGCGGTGCTCTCGGGTTTTTCGCGAGCAAGCTCGCTCCTACAGGGAGGCGCATGCTCATCAATCCATGAAGCCCTGGAGCTTCAATTCGATGGAGCGCGGGTTTTCACCCTCGGCAATCGACAGGATGCCCTCCAGGAGCATTTCCCGGTAACGGGATTGGCGCATGGCAATGGATTTGAGCTTGCTGGCAATCGGCAGCAGCAACAGGTTGGCACTGGCCACGCCATAGATGGTGGCAACGAATGCCACGGCGATGCCGCTGCCCAGTTGCGACGGGTCGGCCAGGTTGCCCATCACGTGGATCAGGCCCATGACCGCACCGATGATGCCGATGGTCGGCGCGTAGCCGCCCATGCTTTCAAAAACTTTGGCCGCGTTGATATCGCGGCTTTCCTGGGTGTAGAAGTCCACCTCGAGGATGCTGCGGATCGCTTCCGGCTCCGCGCCGTCGACCAGCAGTTGCAAGCCCTTGCGCGAGTAGCTGTCGGGTTCGGCATCGGCCACGCCTTCAAGACCCAACAGGCCTTCCTTGCGAGCGGTGAGGCTCCAGTTGACCACCCGGTCGATACCGCCAGCCAGATCCACGCGCGGCGGGAAAATGATCCACACCAGGATCTGCATGGCTCGCTTGAATGAGCTCAGGGGAGACTGCAACAGCGCCGCGCCGACGGTACCGCCGATCACGATCAGCGCTGCCGGACCGTTGGCCAGGGCGCCAAGGTGGCCGCCTTCCAGGTAGTTGCCGCCAATAATGGCGACAAACGCCAGGAGTATCCCAACCAGGCTCAACACATCCATCAGTGACAGGCCTCCACCAGGTGCTTGCCGATGTCATCCAGGCTGTAGACCGCGTCGGCCAGGTCGGCTTTGACGATGGCCATGGGCATGCCATAGATCACGCAACTGGCTTCGTCCTGGGCCCAGATCGAGCTGCCGCCCTGCTTGAGCAGGCGTGCGCCTTCGCGACCGTCCGCGCCCATGCCGGTGAGGACCACCGCCAGAACTTTGTCACCGTAGGACTTGGCTGCCGAACCGAAGGTGATATCCACACACGGCTTGTAGTTCAGGCGCTCATCACCCGGCAGGATTTTCACCGCGCCGCGACCGTCGACCATCATTTGCTTGCCACCAGGGGCCAGCAAGGCCAGGCCTGGGCGCAGGATGTCGCCGTCCTCGGCTTCCTTGACGCTGATGCGGCACAACTTGTCCAGACGCTCGGCAAAGGCCTTGGTAAACGCCGCGGGCATGTGCTGGATCAGCACGATGGGCGCGGGGAAGTTGGCGGGCAATTGGGTCAGGACACGCTGCAAGGCCACCGGGCCGCCGGTGGACGTACCGATCGCCACCAGTTTGTAGGCCTTGCGCTTGGGCGCAGGCGACGCAGGACTTGGCGCCGCCGTGCGTGTCGGTGCCACGACAGGCCGCGCCACGGGAGCGGGAGCCGGACGCCCGAAACTGCTGCTGGTCGGTGCAGGCGCCGCTACCGGAGCGGGAGCCACCGGCGCGCGGAAGCTGCTGCGGTTGCTGCGCGAGATGCTGTGCACCTTCTCGCAGAGCATCTGCTTGACCTTCTCGGGGTTGCGCGAGATGTCTTCGAAATTCTTCGGCAGAAAGTCCACGGCGCCAGCGTCCAGCGCGTCGAGGGTCACTCGGGCGCCTTCGTGGGTCAGCGAGGAGAACATCAACACCGGGGTCGGGCAACGCTGCATGATGTGACGCACGGCAGTGATGCCATCCATCATCGGCATCTCGTAGTCCATGGTGATCACGTCTGGCTTCAACGCCAGGGCCTGATCAATCGCCTCTTTGCCGTTGGTGGCCGTACCGACCACCTGGATGTTGGAATCCGCTGAAAGAATTTCCGAGACGCGGCGGCGGAAGAAACCCGAATCATCCACCACCAGAACCTTGACTACCATAACCACTCCGTTAGGCCGGGCGAGGGACAATCGCCCTGCCCGGGCCGAATCAAATACGCCGTGCGGCGTAACGCTTGAGCATGCTCGGAACATCGAGAATCAGCGCAATCCGACCGTCACCGGTAATGGTCGCACCCGACATGCCTGGCGTTCCTTGCAGCATCTTGCCCAATGGCTTGATGACCACTTCTTCCTGGCCAACCAGTTGATCGACGACAAAGCCGATACGCTGGGTGCCCACGGACAGGATCACCACGTGGCCTTCGCGCTGCTCTTCATGAGCGGCGGATGCCACCAGCCAACGCTTGAGGTAGAACAAAGGCAGGGCCTTGTCCCGCACGATCACTACTTCCTGGCCGTCGACCACATTGGTGCGCGACAGGTCGAGGTGGAAGATTTCGTTGACGTTGACCAGCGGGAAGGCGAACGCCTGGTTGCCCAGCATCACCATCAGGGTCGGCATGATCGCCAGGGTCAACGGCACCTTGATGACGATCTTCGAGCCTTGGCCCTTGGTCGAGTAAATATTGATCGAGCCGTTGAGCTGGCTGATCTTGGTCTTCACCACGTCCATGCCCACGCCACGGCCGGACACGTCGGAAATCTCGGTCTTGGTCGAGAAGCCCGGGGCAAAAATCAGGTTGTAGCACTCGGTATCGGTCAGGCGGTCGGCCGCGTCCTTGTCCATGACGCCGCGCTTGACCGCGATGCCGCGCAGGATATTGGAGTCCATGCCTTTGCCGTCATCGGTGATCGACAGCAGGATATGGTCGCCTTCCTGTTCGGCCGCCAGGATCACTTTGCCCAGGCGCGGCTTGCCGCTGGCTTCGCGCTCTTCCGGGGTTTCCACACCGTGGTCGACCGCGTTGCGCACCAAGTGGACCAGTGGATCGGCCAGGGCCTCGACCAGGTTTTTGTCGAGGTCGGTCTCTTCACCCACCAGCTCCAGGGCGATCTCTTTTTTCAACTGCCGGGCCAAGTCACGAACCAGGCGCGGGAAGCGCCCGAAGACTTTCTTGATCGGCTGCATGCGCGTCTTCATCACCGCGGTCTGCAGGTCGGCAGTGACCACGTCGAGGTTCGACACGGCCTTTTGCATGGCTTCGTCGCCGCTGTTCAAGCCCAGGCGCACCAGGCGGTTACGCACCAGCACCAGTTCGCCGACCATGTTCATGATGTCGTCCAGGCGCGCGGTATCAACCCGCACGGTGGTTTCGGCTTCACTGGCCGGGGCTTTCTCGGCAGCGGCCGGCGCACGGGCTGGCGCTGGGGCGGCGGCACGTGCGGGAGCCGGTGCAGCGGCCTTGGCGGCGGCAGCGGGTGCCGGTTTGGCCACCGCCGCTGTGGCGGTCGCGGTCGCTGCGGCGGCAGGTGCCACCTCGGAAAACTTGCCCTTGCCGTGCAATTCGTCCAGCAGGGATTCGAATTCGTGGTCGGTGATCAAGCCATCCGCCGCCGGTGCGGCAGCAGGCGCCACAGCAGCAGGTGCAGCCGCCGCAGCGACTGCCGGCAACGCATCGGCAGCAAACGAGCCCTTGCCATGCAACTGATCCAGCAGTGCTTCAAATTCGTCGTCGGTGATATCGGTGCTGGCCGCTGGCGCAGCAGGCTCCACCGGCGGCGGTGTGGCCGCCACGGCGTCAGGGGCAAACTGGCCCCTGCCGTGCAACTGGTCGAGCAAGGACTCGAACTCGGCGTCGGTGATATCTTCGCTGGTCGGCACCATGGCCGGCGCAGCCGCAGCCGCTACCGGTGCTTCTGCCTCGGCCTTGACGGCATTGAGGGAGTCCAGCAGTTGTTCGAATTCGCTGTCAGTGACGTCGGGTTCGGCAACCGGCTCAGGCGCCGCTTCAACCACCGGGGCGGCGACCAATGCGGCAGGTTCTGCCAGGCGCGCCAGGGCAGCCAGCAGTTCCGGGGTGGCGGCAGTAATCGGAGCGCGTTCACGCACTTCGTTGAACATGCCATTGACCGCGTCCAGGGCTTCGAGGATCACGTCCATCAATTCCGAATCAACGTGCCGCTCACCCTTGCGCAGGATGTCGAACACGTTTTCGGCGATGTGGCAGCACTCCACCAGCTCATGGAGCTGGAGGAAGCCGGCGCCCCCTTTTACAGTGTGAAAACCGCGAAAAATTGCATTGAGCAGGTTCGCATCATCCGGTCGGCTTTCCAGCTCGACCAGTTGCTCGGACAACTGCTCTAGAATTTCGCCGGCCTCTACAAGGAAATCCTGAAGGATTTCTTCATCGGCGCCGAAGCTCATATTGCGTGCTCCTTAGAAGCCTAAACTGGACAGCAAATCGTCTACGTCATCTTGACCTGACATAACGTCTTCACGTTTATCGGCATGAATCTGCGGACCTTCACCCTTGGCGAGGTGTTTTTGTGGATCTTTTTCCGAGAGGATCGCTTCGCGGTCATGTTCAATGCCGGCAAAACGGTCGACTTGGCCAGCCATCAGCACCAGTTTGAGCAGGTTGCTTTCCACTTCGGTGACCAGCAGGGTCACGCGCTTGATCACCTGACCGGTGAGGTCCTGGTAATCCTGGGCCAGCAGGATGTCATTGAGGTTGCTGGAAACCGTGCGGTTTTCCTGCTCGCTGCGTGACAGAAAACCTTCGACCCGACGCGCCAGCTCACGAAATTCTTCAGCACCGACTTCGCGGCGCATGAAACGCCCCCAGTCAGCGCTCAACGCCTTGGCCTCATTGGCCATGCCGTTGACCAGGGGCGTGGCGTTTTCCACCAGGTCCATGGTGCGATTGGCTGCCGCCTCAGTCAGCCTGACCACATAGGACAGGCGTTCGGTGGCATCAGTGATCTGCGAGATTTCCTCGGCCTGGGGCATGTGCGGGTCGATCTGGAAATTGACGATCGCACTGTGCAACTCACGGGTGAGTTTGCCCACTTCCTGGTACAGGCCGCGGTCGCGGGTCTGGTTGAGCTCATGGATCAACTGCACTGCGTCGCCGAACTGGCCTTTTTCCAGGCTTTCGACGAGTTGGTGAGCATGTTTTTTCAGGGTCGACTCGAAGTCGGCCTGCGATGATTCTTTATGCTCCATAGCTCCCCCGTGGCAGCATCAATGACCGATGCGTTCGAAGATTTTTTCAATCTTCTCTTTCAAGGCCAGTGCAGTGAATGGCTTGACCACGTAGCCGTTGACCCCCGCCTGGGCGGCTTCGATGATCTGTTCACGCTTGGCTTCAGCGGTCACCATCAGCACAGGCAGGCTGCGCAGTTTTTCATCCGCGCGCACGTGGCGCAGTAGATCAATGCCGGTCATGCCAGGCATGTTCCAGTCAGTTACCAGAAAGTCGATGCTCCCGCTGTTGAGGATTGGAATTGCAGTAATGCCGTCATCCGCCTCGACCGTGTTAGTGAACCCAAGGTCACGCAACAGGTTTTTTATGATCCGCCGCATCGTTGAGAAGTCATCAACGATGAGGATTTTCATGTTCTTGTCCAATTCGACCTCCAAGCAGTCTTAAACGCGTCCAGCACCTGGGCGCGCCATATCATTCAACAGGCATTACACAAAAAGGACTGCTAGGGCACTCCACGAGCCGCTCCCGCCCGGCTCGCGCCCTGGCGGTTATCGTTCACAGTGTCCCCACACTGCCTGTCAGCGCGCTCGCCACTCTCCCAAACGCCCCCGCAAGCGGGCCGCGCATTGGCTATGTAGCTGGCTGACTCGAGATTCGCTGACCCCCAGGACCTCACCGATTTCCTTGAGGTTCAGCTCTTCGTCGTAGTACAGCGCCAACACCAGCCGCTCACGCTCCGGCAGATTGGCAATCGCGTCCGCCAAGGCGCCCTGGAAGCGTTCATCTTCCAGGTCGCGTGAAGGCTCCTGGTGAGCGCTCGCGCCGTCCTCGTGCAGCCCTTCATGTTCGCCGTCCTGTAGCAGGTCGTCGAAACTGAACAGGCGGCTGCCCAAGGTATCGTTCAAAATCCCGTAGTAATCGTCGAGACTCAATTGGAGTTCGGCCGCAACTTCGTGATCTTTAGCGTCGCGACCGGTTTTTGCTTCAATTGAGCGAATTGCGTCACTCACCATCCGGGTATTGCGGTGGACCGAACGCGGCGCCCAATCACCTTTACGCACTTCATCGAGCATCGCGCCACGTATGCGGATACCCGCGTACGTCTCGAAACTCGCACCCTTGCTCGCGTCGTACTTGGTCGACACTTCGAGCAAGCCGATCATCCCGGCCTGGATCAGGTCTTCGACCTGGACACTGGCGGGCAGGCGTGCCAGCAGGTGGTAGGCAATGCGCTTGACCAGAGGCGCATAGCGCTCGATCAATTCGCCCTGGCTGTCACGCGCTGATTTTTTGTAAAGGTTGTAGCCGCTGGCTGTCATAGCACCGGTCCTGCACTCGTCTGATGCACCAATCGCTCGACGAAAAACTCCAGATGCCCCCGGGGATTGGCGGGCAGTGGCCAGGTATCGACCTTCTGAGCAATTGCCTTGAACGCCAACGCGCATTTCGAACGAGGGAACGCTTCATAGACTGCACGCTGCTTTTGCACAGCCTTGCGCACACACTCGTCATAGGGAACTGCGCCGACGTATTGTAAGGCGACATCGAGGAAGCGATCCGTGACCTTGGTCAACTTGGCGAACAGGTTGCGCCCTTCTTGTGGGCTCTGGGCCATGTTGGCCAGCACACGGAAGCGGTTCATGCCGTAGTCACGGTTGAGCAGTTTGATCAGGGCGTAAGCGTCGGTGATCGAGGTGGGTTCGTCGCAGACCACCAGCAACACTTCTTGGGCGGCGCGTACGAAGCTGACCACCGACTCGCCAATCCCGGCGGCGGTGTCGATCACCAGCACGTCGAGGTTGTCACCGATATCACTGAAGGCCTGGATCAGGCCGGCATGCTGCGCCGGGCTCAGATGCACCATGCTCTGGGTGCCGGAGGCGGCCGGGACGATACGAATCCCCCCTGGCCCCTGCAACAGCACGTCGCGCAGCTCACAGCGGCCCTCTATGACATCGGCCAGGGTGTGTTTGGGCGTCAGTCCCAGCAGAACGTCAACGTTCGCCAGGCCCAGATCGGCATCCAGCAGCATGACGCGGCGGCCAAGCTCTGCCAGGGCCAGGGACAAATTCACTGACACGTTAGTTTTCCCGACGCCACCTTTGCCGCCGGTCACCGCGATCACCTGTACGGGATGCATGCTGCCCATGTTCTTTCTTTACCTTGTCTTGCTTAGCCGCAGGCTACATAGGGTGGCCGCGGTAGCAGACCATCGATGTAGGTACATTGCACTGTGTTTCATGTTGCCTTCAGCCGACCCGCTTGGCTGGGTTGTGATAGAGGTCGGCGAACATATCCGCCATCGCCTCTTCACTGGGTTCATCCTGCATTTGCACACTGACTGCACGGCTGACCAACTGATGACGGCGCGGCAGATGCAAATCATCCGGGATCCGCGGCCCGTCGGTCAGGTAGGCGACCGGTAATTCATGGCTGATGGCAAGGCTCAACACTTCGCCAAGGCTTGCGGTTTCATCCAGCTTGGTCAGGATGCAACCGGCCAGCCCGCAACGCTTGTAGCTGTGGTACGCAGCAGTCAGAACCTGTTTTTGGCTGGTTGTTGCAAGTACCAGGTAATTTTTCGACTTGATCCCGCGCCCGGCCAGGCTTTCCAGCTGCATGCGCAACGCCGGATCGCTGGCTTGCAGGCCCGCGGTATCGATCAGCACCACGCGCTTGCGCAGCAGCGGGTCGAGGGCGTTGGCCAGGGATTGGCCTGGGTCGACATGGGTCACCGGTACATTGAGGATGCGACCCAGCGTCTTGAGCTGTTCCTGGGCACCGATGCGGTAGCTGTCCATGCTCACCAGCGCAATATTGTGGGCGCCGTACTTGAGTACATAACGGGCGGCCAGCTTGGCCAGGGTGGTGGTCTTGCCCATGCCGGCAGGGCCGACCATGGCAATCACGCCACCTTCTTCAAGGGGTTCGATTTCCGGGGTCTGGATCATCCGCGCCAGGTGGGCCAGCAACATGCGCCAGGCTTGGCGAGGCTCTTCAATGCCGGTGGTCAGCTCCAGCAGGTCGCGCGACAACGGGCCGGACAGGCCAATGCGTTGCAGGCGGCGCCAGAGGTTGGCCTGTTGCGGCTTGCTGCCTTGCAACTGGTTCCAGGCCAGCGAGCCCAACTGCACTTCCAGCAGTTCGCGCAGGCCATTGAGTTCAAAGCGCATCGAGTCGAACACGCGCTGGTCGACCGCAGCGGCCGGTGCTGGCGCGGCGGGACGTGGCGGCTCGACGAAAGTCGGTTCTACCAGTGGCTCGGCCGCAGTCAGCGGCAGGCCGGCAAACAATTGGCGATTGGTGGTCGCATCGCTGTCGCCACGCATGCTCAGCTCGGCCTGGGCCGAGACAATGCGCGAGGCGGTCTTGCGCAACTCGTCTTCGAGTTCCATGTTCGGCACGCGCGGCGCCAGGGCCTGGGGTTTGTAATCCAGGGCAGCCGTCAGCTCGACACCGCCGGCAATGCGACGGTTACCGATAATAGCCGCGTCGGCGCCCAGTTCATCACGAACCAGCTTCATGGCCTGACGCATATCGGCGGCGAAAAAACGCTTTACTTGCATAACCCACTACCTCAGCCGTTGGGCCCTACTGTCGCGACGATAGTCACTTGCTTATTGTCAGGAATTTCCTGGTAAGCCAAAACGTGCAAATTCGGTACTGCCAAGCGTCCAAACCGCGACAACATCGCCCGGACGGGGCCTGCCACCAGCAGAATCACCGGTTGGCCCTGCATTTCCTGGCGCTGTGCAGCGTCGATCAACGAACGCTGCAGCTTTTCAGCCATGCTTGGTTCCAGCAGGACGCCCTCTTCCTGGCCCTGTCCTGCCTTCTGGATACTATTGAGCAATATTTGTTCCAACCTTGGTTCCAAGGTGATCACAGGCAGCTCAGAGTCAAGCCCTACAATGCTTTGGACGATGGCACGCGACAATCCGACGCGCACCGCTGCCACCAGCGCGGCAGTATCTTGACTCTTGGCGGCATTGTTGGCGATAGCCTCGGCAATGCTGCGAATGTCCCGCACCGGCACCTGTTCGGCCAACAGCGCCTGCAGCACCTTGAGCAGTTGCGACAGCGACAACACCCCTGGCACCAGCTCTTCGGCCAGCTTTGGCGAGGCTTTGGCCAGCAATTGCATGAGCTGCTGGACTTCTTCGTGGCCAATCAGCTCGTGGGAGTGCTTGTACAAAATCTGGTTGAGGTGCGTGGCAACCACGGTGCTGGCGTCAACCACGGTGTAACCCAGGGACTGCGCCTGGCTACGCTGGCTGACTTCGATCCACACCGCTTCCAGGCCAAAAGCCGGATCTTTGGCGGTTATGCCGCTCAGGGTGCCGAATACCTGCCCGGGGTTGATCGCCAACTCGCGGTCGGGGTAGATCTCGGCTTCGGCCAGGGTCACACCCATCAGCGTCAGGCGGTAGGCACTGGGGGCCAGGTCGAGGTTGTCGCGGATATGCACGGTGGGCATCAAAAAGCCCAGGTCCTGGGACAACTTCTTGCGCACACCCTTGATCCGCGCCAGCAACTGGCCGCCCTGGTTGCGATCCACCAAGGGAATCAGGCGGTAGCCGACTTCCAGGCCGATCATGTCGATGGGCGTCACGTCATCCCAGCCCAACTCCTTGGTTTCCTGGGCGCGGGCCGGCGATGGCAGCAAGTCCTGCTGGCGCTCCACCTCTTTCAAGGCCTGGACCTTGACCGCATTCTGCTTCTTCCAGAACAGGTACGCGCCACCGGCTGCAAGGGCGGCCATGGTCAGGAAAGAGAAGTGCGGCATACCCGGCACGATGCCCATGATCGCCATGATGCCGGCCGCCACGGCCAGGGCCTTGGGCGAGGCGAACATCTGGCGGTTGATCTGCTTGCCCATGTCTTCGGAGCCGGACGCACGGGTCACCATGATCGCCGCAGCTGTGGATAACAACAGTGATGGCAATTGCGCCACCAAACCGTCACCAATGGTCAGCAAGGCGTAAACCTTACCCGCATCACCGAAGGTCATGCCGTGCTGGAAGATCCCGACCGCCATGCCGCCGATCAGGTTGATAAACAGGATCAGCAGACCGGCGATGGCATCGCCGCGCACAAACTTGCTCGCACCGTCCATGGAGCCATAGAACTCGGCTTCCTGGGCCACTTCGGAACGGCGGGACTTGGCCTGGTTCTGGTCGATCAGGCCGGCGTTGAGGTCGGCGTCGATCGCCATTTGCTTGCCAGGCATGGCGTCGAGGGTGAAACGCGCACTCACCTCGGAGATCCGCCCGGCACCTTTGGTCACCACCACGAAGTTGATGATCATCAGAATCGCAAACACCACGACACCGACCACATAGTTACCGCCAATCACCACCTCGCCAAAGGCCTGGATCACCTTGCCCGCCGAGGCGTGACCGTCCTGGCCGTGCAGCATGACCACCCGCGTGGAGGCCACGTTAAGGGCCAGGCGCAGCAGCGTGGCAACCAGCAAAATAGTCGGGAATACCGCGAAATCCAAAGGCCGCAGCGCGTAGACGCAGACCAGCAGCACGACGATCGACAGGGCAATGTTGAAGGTGAAGAACACGTCCAGCAGGAACGGCGGTATCGGCAACATCATCATTGCCAGCATCACCAGCAGCAACAGCGGCACACCCAGATTGCCTCGCGAGAGGTCTGTCAGGGTGCCACGGGCTGTGCTGAACATATTAGAGCGATCCACCGGTATTCCTCGTATCCCTTGAAGCAAAACTTTGACGCCAGAAGGCGACTTGCAGGCGCTGTTGCAAGAAGCCTTCCAACTTTTGCTTGAGGACTTACCGGTGGTACACCGCAGGGCTGGCTAGAGCGGCCTGACGTTTGCTGCCTGCTTGCCTTTTGGGCCTTCGACGATATCAAACTCGACCTTTTGGCCCTCGGTTAGCGCTTTGTATCCCGTACCGACAATGCCGGAAAAGTGAACAAACATGTCCTCTGCGCCACCGTCCGGCGTAATAAAGCCAAAGCCCTTTGAATCGTTGAACCACTTCACTGTACCGATTGCCATTGCCTTTCTCCCGAAACCACGCACTTCTACGACCTATCAAAGCGCGACGCACGGGCGCTGGCTACTGTCAAAGTTGACAGGTTGCGCGCAACTTCAGACCGATGGTAAGAGCTTGCAGGGGGCTTATGGGATGTCTGTGGCTTGTAGGTTTGTCTGTGGCGAGCGGGCTTGCCCCGCGCTGGGCTGCGAAGCAGCCCCAATAAGAGGGCGCCGCGTAGTGTCGGGCAGACCGAGGTGGCTGGTTTTGGGGCTGCTGCGCAGCCCAGCGCGGGGCAAGCCCGCTCGCCACAGACAAGCCCATAAGCCACAGACAAGCCCTTAAGCCCCAGATAAGGCCCCAACTGATACTCAGGAATCGCGGCGCAAATCCGGAGGAATCGGCAAGTCCTTGAGGGGATCCGGGCGCTTGCCCTTGCCCGCACGGTATTGGCGGATCTGGTAGACATAGGCCAACACCTGCGCCACCGCCAGGTACAGCCCGGCCGGGATCTCGTGATCCAGATCGGTGGAGTAGAAGATCGAACGCGCCAGCGCCGGTGATTCCAGCAGCAGGATGTCGTTGGCCTGGGCGATTTCGCGGATTTTCAAGGCGGTGAAGTCGCTGCCCTTGGCTAGCAGCAACGGCGCACCGCCTTTCTCGGCGTCGTATTTGAGCGCCACGGCATAGTGGGTCGGGTTGGTGATGACCACATCGGCATCGGGCACCGACGCCATCATCTTGCGCTGGGACATCTCCCGCTGCAGCTGGCGAATGCGCTGCTTCACTTCCGGCTTGCCTTCCTGATCCTTGTGCTCGTCGCGCACTTCCTGCTTGGTCATCAGCAGTTTCTTGTGGCTTTCCCACAGCTGGATCGGCGCATCCACCGCCGCAATCAGGATCAGCCCGCAGGCCATCCACAATGAGCTCCACCCCACCAACTGCACGCTATGGATGATTGCCAGTTCCAAAGGTTCATGGGCGATGCGCAGCAAGTCGTCGATATCTGACTTCAACACCACCAGCGCCACGAACAGGATGATAAAAAACTTCGCCAGGGCCTTGAGCAGCTCCACCACGGCCTTGGCGGAGAACATGCGCTTGATCCCGGCGCCGGGGTTCATCCGGCTGAATTTTGGCGCCAGGCTGCCCGCCGCAAACAGCCAGCCGCCCAGGGAAATCGGCCCGATAATCGCCGCCAGGAGCAAGGTGATCAGCACCGGTTGCGCCGCCAGAATCGCGATTTTCCCCGAGTGCAGCAAATAGATGCCCATGGCGCGCGGGTCCAGCAGCACATCCCGGGGCAGGGAGAAGTTGTGCTTCATGATCTCCATCAGGTCCTGGGCCAGGCCGCCGCCGTAGATCAGCAGGCCACCGGCACCGGCGAGCATCACCGCGAGGGTGTTGAGCTCTTTGGAGCGGGCAATCTCGCCCTTTTCCCTGGAGTCCTTTTTCCGCTTCTCCGTGGGGTCTTCTGTTTTGTCCTGACCACTCTCGCTCTCGGCCATGGCTCAGCGCGCCCGTGCCAGGTCACGTAAAAACTGCAAGGCATCACTGGCCAGCGGTTGATACTGATTGAGAATGTCGGCCAGGCCGACCCAGAAAATCCCCAGGCCCAACACTAGGGTCAGCGGGAAACCAATGGCGAAGATGTTCAACTGCGGCGCGGCGCGGGTCATCACGCCGAAGGCGATGTTGACCACCAGCAGCGCGGTGATCGCTGGCAGCACCAGCAGCATCGCCGCGCCCAGCACCCAGCTGAGGCGGCCGACCACTTCCCAGAAGTGATTGACGATCAAGCCCTCGCCCACCGGCAAGGTAGTAAAGCTCTCGGTGAGGATCTCGAACGCCACCAGATGGCCGTTCATCGCCAAAAACAGCAAGGTCACCAGCATGGTCAGAAATTGCCCGATCACCGCCACCGATACGCCGTTGGTGGGATCGACCATGGACGCGAAGCCCATACCCATCTGGATCGAGACGATTTGCCCGGCAATCACAAAGGCCTGGAAGAACAGGGTCAGGGAGAAGCCCATCAAGGCGCCGATCAGGATCTGTTCGGCAATCAGCAGCAGCGCACTGAGGTCCAGGGCGTTGACCGGCGGCATCGCTGGCAACGTCGGCACGATGACCACGGTAATCGCCACAGTGAAGAACAAGCGCACACGCTTGGGGACCAGGGTCGTACCGATCACCGGCATGGTCATCAGCAAGGCGCCCACCCGAAACAACGGCAGGATGAACGCGGCCACCCAGGTGCTGATCTGGGTGTCGGTCAACGCCAGCAAGGATTGCATCAGGTCAGCCGATCAACTGCGGAATACTGCCGTACAACTGCAGGATGTATTCCATGAAGGTCTGCACCAGCCAGGGGCCGGCAACGATCAGCGTCACCAGCATCACCAGCAGGCGCGGAAGGAAGCTCAAGGTTTGTTCGTTGATCTGCGTGGCGGCCTGGAACATCGCCACCAGCAACCCCACCAACAGGCTGGGCACCACCAGCACGGCGACCATCAGGGTGGTCAGCCACAGTGCTTCACGAAACAGGTCGACGGCGACTTCCGGCGTCATGGCGCTATACCCCTCCGAAACTGCCGGCCAGGGTGCCGATAATCAGCGCCCAACCATCCACCAATACAAACAGCATGATCTTGAACGGCAGCGAAATGATCAGCGGCGACAGCATCATCATACCCATGGCCATCAGCACACTGGCCACCACCAGGTCGATGATCAGGAACGGGATAAAGATCATGAACCCGATCTGGAACGCGGTCTTGAGCTCGGAGGTGACAAACGCTGGCACCAGAATCGTCAACGGGGCCTGGTCCGGGCTGGCGATGTCAGTGCGTTTGGACAGGCGCACGAACAGTTCCAGGTCGCTGGAGCGGGTCTGCGACAGCATAAAGTCCTTGATCGGGCCCTGGGCCTTTTCCACCGCGTCCTGGGCCGTCATTTTCTCTGCCAGGTAGGGTTGCAGGGCTTGCTGGTTCACCTTGTCGAACACCGGCGCCATGATGAACAGGGTCAGAAACAGCGCCATGCCGGTAAGGATCTGGTTCGACGGGGTCTGCTGCAGGCCCAGGGCCTGACGCAGGATCGAGAACACAATAATGATCCGGGTAAAGCTGGTCATGAGCATGACGAACGCCGGGATAAAGCTCAGCGCGGTCATGATCAGCAGGATCTGCAGGCTGACCGAATACTCCTGGGCCCCAGCCGCATTGGTGCCCAGGGTGATCGCCGGGATCGACAACGGGTCCGCGCCGAACGCCAGCGGCGCTGCCAGCAACAGCATGAGCGTCAATAGAACGCGCATTACTTCTTATCCTTCTGGTCCTTGCCCATCAGCTCCATCAGGCGCTGGGCGAACTCCGGTGTGGCGGCCTCGGTCTGGGCCACGCTCACCGGATGCTTGAGCACATGCAACGGGGTAATACGGCCCGGGGTGAGGCCGAGCAGGATCTGCTCCTCGCCCACCTGCACCAGCACCAGGCGATCACGCGGCCCAAGGGCCCGCGACCCCACCAACTCGATGACCTGGGCGTTGCCCGGGCCAATGCGTTGCACTCGGCGCAGCAGCCAGGCGAGGACGAAGATCAGCCCCACCACCAGCAACAGGCCCAGCACCAACTGGGTCAGTTGCCCCGTCACGCTGGCGCCAGCGGCCGGCACGGCGACCTGGGCCACCGGTTCAGCCGCCATCACGCCCAGGGGCAATGCCCACAAGAGTCCCAGCCAGCGACGCGCCATCTCAGCGCAGCTTCTTGATACGTTCGCTGGGGCTGATCACGTCAGTCAGGCGGATGCCAAACTTCTCGTTGACCACCACGACTTCGCCATGGGCAATCAACGTGCCGTTGACCAGCACATCCAGCGGCTCACCGGCCAGGCGGTCGAGCTCAATCACCGAACCCTGGTTCAGTTGCAGCAGGTTACGGATATTGATTTCGGTACTGCCCACTTCCATGGAGATCGATACCGGGATATCGAGGATCACGTCCAGGTTCGGACCATCGAGCGATACCGGCTCATGGTTCTTCGGCACGCTGCCGAACTCTTCCATGGGCAGGCGGTTGCCCACCGGCGCAGTGGCGGCATCGGCCGCCAGCAAGGCGTCGATATCGTCCTGGCCTGCGTCGCCGGTTTCTTCCAGGGCAGCCGCCCATTCGTCAGCCAGGGCCTGGTCTTCGGCGGAAGTGTTTTCGTGTTCGGTAGCCATTACATGTCCTCGGCGCAGCAAAAATCATGAATTAGAGGGGAATCAGCGGCGGTTGATCGGCTCGACCACCTGCAACGCCAGGTTGCCCTTGTGGGAACCGAGCTTGACCTTGAACGACGGCACGCCGTTGGCGCGCATGATCAGTTCGTCTGGCAGTTCAACGGGAATCACATCCCCCGGCTGCATGTGCAAAATGTCCCGCAGGCGCAATTGGCGGCGCGCCACGGTGGCGCTCAGCGGCACGTCGACATCCAGCAAGTCTTCGCGCAGGGCCTTGACCCAGCGTTCGTCCTGGTCGTCGAGGTCGGACTGGAAGCCCGCATCGAGCATCTCGCGCACCGGCTCGATCATCGAGTACGGCATGGTCACGTGCAGGTCGCCGCCACCGCCATCGAGTTCGATATGGAAGGTGGAGACCACAATGGCTTCGCTGGGCCCGACGATGTTGGCCATGGCCGGGTTCACTTCCGAGTTGATGTACTCGAAATTGACTTCCATGATCGCCTGCCAGGCTTCCTTCAAGTCGATAAAGGCCTGTTCCAGCACCATACGCACTACGCGCAGTTCGGTAGGGGTGAATTCGCGGCCTTCGATCTTGGCGTGACGGCCGTCGCCGCCAAAGAAGTTGTCCACCAGTTTGAACACCAGCTTGGCGTCGAGGATGAACAGCGCGGTACCCCGCAGGGGTTTGATCTTGACCAGGTTGAGGCTGGTGGGCACGTACAGCGAATGCACGTACTCGCCAAACTTCATCACCTGCACGCCGCCCACCGCCACGTCCGCCGAGCGGCGCAGCATGTTGAACATGCTGATACGGGTGTAACGGGCAAAACGTTCGTTGATCATCTCCAGGGTCGGCATGCGTCCGCGGACGATGCGATCCTGGCTGGTCAGGTCATAACTTTTGACGCTGCCGGGCTCGGCAGCCATTTCGGTCTGTACCAGACCATCGTCGACGCCATGCAACAGGGCGTCGATTTCATCCTGGGACAGCAGGTCTTGCACGGCCATGTCGTGATCCTACTGCAATACGAAATTAGTGAAGAGCGCCTGCTCGACCACGACTTTGCCCAGTTCTTTCTGGGCCACTTCCTGCACGCTGGCCGTGACTTTCTGGCGCAGCATTTCCTGGCCCACGGGGGTGGCCAGGCTGTCGAAACTCTGCCCGGAGAACAGCATCACCAGATTGTTGCGGATCACCGGCATATGCACCTTGAGGGCATCCATGTCCGCCTGGTTGCGCGCCAGCAAGGTAATGCTCACCTGCAGGTAGCGCTGCCGACCGTTCTGGTTGTAGTTGGCGACAAAGGCCGGGAGCATCTGCTCGAAGATTGCCGGTTGCTTGACGTTGCTGGCGGTCTCGGCCACAGGTACCGGCTTGCTCTGGGCACTGTGCATAAAGTACCAGGTAGCCCCCACCGACACGCCGATGGCCAATAACAAGGCCACGACAATCAGCAGGATCATCTTGAGCTTGCCCTTGCCTGCTGCAGGTGCTGTTGCTGCGTCGTCACTCTTCGCCATGCCAATAATCCGTCACTATTCGGGGTTTCATAGATCCACGGGAAGGCAAGAGCAAGTGTTATGCCAGAGTTGTCTGGAGTGAGGGGGAATGCGTCAATGTGGGAGCTGGCCATCGGTACCTACACAACCTCCCGGAACCGACGACCTCCCCCTGTGGCGAGCGGGCTTGCCCCGCGCTGGGCTGCGAAGCAGCCCCAATAAGCCGAATGCGGTGTATCAGGTGAACCGTAGCGGCTGGTTTTTGGGCTAGTAATG